>NZ_JBALWD010000014.1:0-85219 GCF_036960985.1 Sneathiella sp.
AAATGCAGAATTTTAAGTCACCAGTATCCGCTCAGAAATTCCTCAATATTCATCTAGCTACTTACAACAGCTTCTGCCTTCAACGCCACCTAATAAACCGACCTCATCTAAAGGAAAGTCGCGCTGAAGCTTTTGGCGTTTGGGCAACAGCAAGCGCCGCTGTTTAAATAATGCCACTAAAGTTTCTTCGCGTCCAAAGGGAGTTAATGTGACAGTACCCTCAATCTATTAATCCCTTGTCTTTAGCGTCCTGCATTTCAATTTTCCAATTATCAGCAAATTCCTTCGCAAATTCATCCTCTGAATCATTACTCAGGAAGTGCATCAATTTTGCGTCGATCAAACCATTTATTTTATTGAGCTTGCCCTTGTATGCTTCAACTATCTGTCCATCGCTGGTATCTGATTTTCGGACTTCAAGGAGCATCGCTGCTCCAGCCAATAACAGTGAAAACACCATGAAAACATAAATTGGAGTAATCATTTTTGGCCGCGGATTGTCTTTGCCTTGCTCGGTCTTAAGAAGAAGAAAAGCTAGGACCGCCAACAAGAATGCAATGCCCACGAAGCCAAGTTTTAGTATTTCCGGGAAATCCAAATTTTCGAACATTACCATCTCCACTAATAGGTTAGGGAACCGACCAAGCTTCCATTACCATAAGTAGCGCAATAGAAACCGGTTCTGTCACGTTATCTTTCTGCCAATGCGGTTTATTCGCTCTCACGGTAGCGTCTCTGTTTACGGGAAATATCGCCAAAGTCCCCGGAACTGCGGGGTTCTGGGGCGAACCTAGATTGGATCCAGGTTCGCCCCAGAGTGAGTGGTGGAGTTAGTAGTCTGAAGCGAACCCGTCTCTGCAATTTTCCCAAATAAACAGGAAAAAAACAGGAATTATTGGCAAATTCGCCGCGAATTCCGCTTAGAATACGTTATAACCGCCTATTTTCATTACGGTTTATCCATATTTCCTACCCAAAACAACAGGGAAATTGTTTCTAATACAAGGAAGCAAATATTGAGAACAGTGATGTTACGATATTGTCACATTAACTTCGTGGAAAAAATCCTGCGTTGGATTCGTCGTTTTCGATGCAAAACACCTTCTATTCCCAGCATCGTTTTACACCTCGCGCAATTCAGCATGCGGTTTGGCCGGTGATTCCAAGTTAACTAGTTGATGAGTATGTTAATAGTGAAGACGAAATCTTCGGCTTTCGTGTACAGCTAGAACGAAATGCCAAAACGGCCTTAAAATTGATGAGGGGTATTTGAAGAATCATTGAGTTGCAATCAACGGACTTCATAAATCAACAAACCTGCCCGCAATCTGAAGCGCATCCAAAATTAATTTGACTCCGATAGCGCCAAGTACGAGAGCCATTATTCGGTCAATCCAAGTTTTTGCCAAAAAATAGAAATTCTGTGATTTCTCGACTGAAAAGGCAAAAGATACGATGGAGTACCAGAGTGCTTCGTTACAAAAAACAATTATCAGGCAAATTAGGGATACCCAAGTTGGCGCATGAGGCGGAATAAAGGCAAAGAAAATGGATCCAAAAAAAACGATGACTTTTGGATTTGCAAGCTGCGTCAACAGGCCTTGCAGAAAAGCTGCAGAAAGGGTTACCTTTTTGGAGACTTGCATCTCCTTCGAGGCCACGTCATGGGAGTGCCGCCAATGGGAGACCGCAAGATACCCTAGATAACTGCCGCCGCAAAACTTCAACATCGCGTAAAGCCACTGATCATGCTTCAATGCGACTGCAAGCCCGATCATGGCCGCTGTTGCCCAAATGGTGGATCCCAGGCCCATGCCAACACTTGCGCAAAGGGCAGCTGGTCTCCCTGTTGACAACGCCAACTTCGAAATAACAAGAAAGGATTGGCCGGGACTGATAACAGCCAATATCTGCACGGTAGCCAATGTTAGTAAGGGCAGAAGAAATTCCAAAACAACACCAAGAAGTATGCCATATGATAAAAGCCGAAAGCATAATAGAAAAAATGAGGAGTTGTTCCATCATTTTTTTGAACGCAAAATCTTGATAACAGTTAAAATGCGGGTTGTTGTTTCTCAACGGCTTATGAGGCTTTCAATTCCTTCAATAAAACTAAATTGGACAAGCACGGTGTAAATGTGACTACATCAACTCATTCAATTACGACCCGATATTAGTGCGTTCCGCGAACAAGAAATTCGTTGTGGAGCTGCTCAATGCTGGAATTTTCGGAATATAACAACAGTGTTAGTAGTACTCGAGCACTGCATCCATCCAACCGACCAGCAGCTATAAGGCCTTTTGAAAGGAGGTCTATTTCCGACCCCGGAAAACCATATGTACATGTAAGAGTTTCCCCTGCACCAGTTCGCGACGCCAGAATGACCGGTAATTTAGCGCAAGCACGCTCTAACGCATTGGCAGCACTAACGGAAGTGTGACCTCCTCCTAGTCCCTCGATCACCAAGCCTCTAAAACCTGTAGCGACAGCTGCATCAATCAAAGTTCCGTCATCCCCAATTCCAAGTTTAATTATTGCAACCTTAATAGCTTTATCGAAATTGACAGGTTCGATTGCTGGCAGGCGATCCGGTTTAAGCACTATTCTAACTCGATCTTCTGCCAACCAACCAATTGGCCCCGCAGGGCCTGAACTGAATGTAGACGGGTTGCTGGTATGGGTTTTACGAACGAAGCGAGCAGCATGAACTTCATCATTAAACACGACAAGGGAACCGAGGGAGCGAGCATTCAGATGGCACGCCACGAGGACAGCACTTAGGAGATTGGCGGGTCCGTCAGCTCCCGGTCTGGTCGGGTTGCGCATAGCTCCGGTCACGACAACAGGAATGTCAAGTTCTAGGAGCAGATCGAGTGCGTAGGCGGTTTCTTCTATAGTATCCGTACCTTGCGTAATAACGACACCTGCTGAACCATCTGCTGCCAGTCTCCTGATCTCCGCTGCCACAGTGACAATATCCTCAAACGTTAAGTGAGCGCTGGGAACGTTACAATGCGAATGGGTCCTGATCACCGCTATTTCATTCAGCTGCGGGACAGCTTCCACAAGATCATCCGCGGTTAAAGTTGGCACAACGCCAGATGTCGCGTTCTTCCCTTTCATTGCAATTGTTCCACCAAGGGAAATTATATCTACAACAGGTTTCATCTACTGCTCCACTCAAATGTATTTAACGCAAAATCAGTATGCGCACCTGCAATAGACATACCCAGAAATAATTCAAGGGACTTGCGAATGAGTTCTTCCGAAAGCCCACGTGTAATAAAGACAATCTGGGAAGACCGGCGTTTATCTGGCCATCGATCCAAGTGAATAGGAGGGTGCATGGTATGTTGTACTCCGTTGATGAACACAGGCGTGCTTGATTCGTAAACATCAAGAATTCCTTTAACACGAAGTATTTTTTCGCCATGAACATGAAGCGTTGCCGTGAGCCATACTCCAAATGCAATCCAGTCAATGGGGGCAGAGGATTCTAAGCAGAAACTCTTTATCATATGAGGAGATACGGACAGCTCTTTTTCCTGCATATCGGCAACGTTGCCGTTCCGCTCAAGCATTGCAAGAGCTTCATCTGTTCCAGTGGCCGCGTCTCGGAACTCATCAAGAAAAAGATGTTTTGCATCAAAATTACGACCTGTAGATTTTCGATGCGAAGCCGATGGATTCAATTCAAGAAGCCTATCTTGCAAAGGTACCATCATGTCAGCTGTAACCATATCGGTCTTGGTGACCAGTATCCTATCGGCAACGGCAACTTGCTTGGCTGCCTCTGGCGCCGTCGAAAGAGTTGATATGCCCGCAACGCTATCAATCGTACAAATTATGTTTCCGATGTAAAAATGTTTGTTAATGACAGGCTCCGAAGAAATAGTTGAGACGACAGGCGCCGGATCCGCAATTCCCGTTGTCTCGATAATTAGACGCCGGAACTCCGGAATGAGTCCCTCACCAACCTTTTTTTGAAGCCCTCGAATTGTTTCCTGAAGGTCAGACCGAATAGTGCAGCAAACACACCCCGACTGAAGGAGCAGTATCCCTTCCTCCACTTCTTCCAGCAAGATATGGTCAAGGCCAATTTCACCGAATTCATTAACAATCACAGCTGTGTCCGAGAATTCGGGTCTGGTCAATATTTCCTTCAACAATGTCGTCTTGCCCGAACCCAGAAATCCAGTAACAATATTAACAGGTATCATGGAGATACCGTAGAAAGTTGCTCCAGATATTCTGGGTTGAGTGTATCCACCGGCTTTGATCCGAGTCTTTCCGCAGCTACCCAAAGAGCTTGAATATCATGAACAAGTTCTGTGCGTCCGGTACTAGATGACAAAATATAGCTCGATGCCTGAAAGTCGCGTACGGTCATGCGAAACGGAACCAGTGCCTTGTTTATCAAACGTACCCTGTGTGCACGTTCGTGACGTATTGACCGCTCGATATTACCTAAAAAAACCGCTGAATTAGCTGACGTTTCCGTCCAATGGTCAATGCCCATTAATCCGCATAACCCGCACATTTATTCTCTCCTACCAATTCTTACTTAACGCGCGGAGATCGGGCGGAGAAGTCATTAGCAATCTCATCGAAAGTCGTAAATTTAACGCCCGGATGGCTGATGATATGATTGTACAATCGCTCCAGCATCATCAGAACATGCGGTTTTCCAGATACATCAGGATGAATTGTAAAAGTCACCACTCCATAGTCCATTTCTCGATAAACCCAGTCAAATTGATCACGCCACATTTCTTCAAGATGCCGGGGATTTACGAAACCATGACTGTTTGGGGCTGATTTTATAAACATCATTGGCGGCAAGTCGTCTAAGTACCAGCTTGAGGGTATTTCGATCAGATCAGATTCAACGCCTCGAACAAGAGGTTTCATCCATTCTTCAGCTTTTTTAGAATAGTCAATTTTCGTCCAGCTATCACCCACACGAACATAATAGGGCGTGAAATCCCGATGCATCAAAGAGTGATCGTACTTGATCCCCTTTTTGAGTAATAATTCATTAGAGGCATGGGAAAATTCCCACCAGGGCGCGACATACCCTGTTGGCCGTCGTCCACACAGGTCCTCAATAAGCTGAATGGACTTATCCATCACGGCTTCTTCCTGCACCGGCGTCATCGCGATAGGATTTTCGTGGCTGTAGCCATGCATACCAATTTCATGGCCAGCAGCGGCAACAGCTGCCATTTCTTTTGGAAAAGTTTCAAGGGAATGCCCTGGAACAAACCATGTAGATTTTATTCCCCAACGTTCAAAAAGCTCCAGAATACGCATTGATCCGATTTCACCGGAGAACATACCTCTCGAGATGTCGCACGGGCTATCTTCCCCACCATAAGAACCGAGCCAGCCACCTACGGCATCAACATCGACACCAAACGCGCAAAAAATTTCCTTAACCATCTTTTTTCTCCATTCTAAAGTTTTCTTATTTTCTATGACGTCAACGCATTTTTCTGCGCTGAACCAGTTTTGTTATGTGTGTCCGGAAACAACGGTTGCTCTGTGCATCTGCCACTGAAGATCAACCGAGCCACCCTTATCCAGCGCCTGTGAGCGAATAGCCGCAGCATCACTTTGTAGTCGAACATTTGTATTGTCCTTCAGGATGATCGATAGATGAGCGTCCCTGCCGACAAAATCGATATCGATAAGGTTTCCATTGAGTTTATTGCAATCACTTGAGCTGGGTTTTTCGGCTGCAGGAACAACCTCAACAAATTCTGAGGGAATAACCAATGAAACGTCTTCGCCTTTGGTTTTTTCTGATCCGTTGAAAGCTGCGACACCTTCGAAGGAGCCGAGATGCGTGGATACAATTGTATTTCCGCTATTTTCTGCCTCATAACTTCCTGAAAAAATCAGATTCGATCCAATGAACTTTGCAACGAAAGGTGATTGCGGTCTGGTATATAATTCCAGAGGCTCAGAAACCTGTTCAACTTCACCGGCATTCATAACGACTATTCTGTCTGACAGAGAAAGTGCTTCGGACTGTGCATGTGTAACAAATATAAAAGTTATTCCGAGGCTGCGTTGCAGAAGTTTAAGTTCTTCCTGAATAGACTTTCGTAAATTGGCATCCAAAGCGCCCAATGGCTCATCAAGCAACAGAATTTCAGGTTCAACAACAAGACTGCGAGCCAGGGCAAGACGTTGTTTTTGGCCACCGGAAAGGGCATCCTCCTTGGCCCCTGCCACATCACCAAGATCAAGCTTCTCCAAAATATCATGAACTCGCTTGGCGATGACATTTGCGGGCAATTTTCTAACTGTCAATCCAAATTCAATGTTCTGACGAACGGTCATATGAGGGAAAATGGCATAATTTTGAAATATAGTAGATGTTGGTCGTTGCTCAGTCGGTACTTTCGTAACATCTTCGCCGCGGATTTTTATATGGCCAGACGTTATGCTTTCTAGTCCTGCAATCATTCTTAAGGTTGTCGTTTTCCCACAACCAGAGGGACCAACGAAGGAAACAAATTCCCCTCGTTTGACTTGGAGATCAAATTCTTTTACCGCAACTGCGTTGCCAGGATACGTCTTAGAAAGATTAATTAGTTCGAGATCATATTCGCTCATTTTTTCCGCTCTTTTTATCGGAATTTCAGGTGAGTAGAGGGCAAGAGGTGAGATTAGGATGCCTCTTGCCCAATTTGTTACGCGCTCAAGAATTCATCCCAACGCAAGATCAGATGATCGTACTCGTCAGGCCATTGATGCCAGTAAGCAACATGAGAGGCACGCTCTTTCAAGGAACCGCCATCCCGCAGATCGCCTTCTTTAATGCCGCGCTCGCTAGGGCCAACCCATGGCTTGCCTTCGTACCAGAACGCATACTTATCAGCCGGCATCGCGTCTTTCACATTGGTTGTCGGAGAGTAATAACCTTGCTCCGATACCGTGACGGCTGGTGGCCCGGAAAGCCAATAATCTGCATAGGCCTCGACAGCTTCGATGTTAGGAGAATTCGAAATAGCCGATATACCAATAGACCATCCTCTGTACCCTTCTTTTGGAACGGCATATGAGCATTGAACGCCTTGTGCTTTAACGGCCATCACGGCGGGTTGCCAGGCATCAGCCAAGATCATTTCACCAGACGCCAACAAATTGACGAGTTCTCCAAAATCACCCCAAAGCGCCCGGAACTGACCCTCTTTTTTCTTGGCGATCAAGAATTTAGCGGCTTCATCAATTTCTTCTATATTGGGATTTCCGGGATTGGGAACTTCGAGAAGGCCGAGTGAGTTCATAGCTAGAATTGCCTGCCCGAATGCAATCAATGGATCGACATTCAACCCGGTCTTTCCCTTGAATTTGGGGTCGAACAACGCAGTCCATGTATTCGCTTCCTCGGCGCTCACAAGATCAGAACGATAGCCGATGGAATCATAATTATAAACGGTCGGTACCATCCATAATTCGGTTTTGTTGTCATCCGCCCAAATTTGCCCTGAAACCTGGGCACGAGGCTCTAATTTAGGATCGGTCTTAGTGAAGGTATCGCGAATATTCCCCCAATTGGATAGGGTCTTCGTTGGAATTGGACGAATAGTGCCAGTGGTCGTCATTGCAGGCAGACGTTCTCCAATTATTTCCCAGCAATCATAAGCGTTTGATCCAGACAAAAGCTCTGTTTGCGTATTCGGAAATATGTCCGCTTTCCCGCTGACATCACCAACGCCGGATATCCCCTTGAAGTCATTGAGTATTCTTTCTTGAACTGTCACCGACAGACCAACTGTACGTAGGCTCTGATCACCAAGATTAGCGGCAAATGCGGCCTGGCTGTTCAGCATTCCCGATCCACCAACGATGGCGGCTGCGCTCGCTCCGGCCAATACCTGTCGACGATTGGGTGTAAAATTTCGACTCATTTTTATCTCCCTGTTAATTGAGTTAAACGGATTGTGACTGGTCAGTATCTTCCCACTAATAAACCACCATCGACGACCACGGTTTGACCAGTCATGTACCGGGCGGCGTTGGAGGCTAAAAACAAAATGACATCAGCAATTTCTTCGGGCTGACCGACACGGCCCATGGGAATGAATTTTGCCGCGTCTTCCAATCCTGCCGGACCGAGAGAATGTTGAGCTGAGAGAGTTTGTGCACTTCTGATATAACCAGGCGCAATTCCGTTGACGCGGACACCGTCCCGTGCCATCTCAACGGCAAGACCACGAACAAGACCAAGGACGCCTGCTTTTGCCGAAGAGTAGTGGGCGTGCTCATCCCAACCGTAGGCAACTCCCATAATCGAGGACACAGCAATTATCGCGCCCCGCCCCGCAGCTCTCATTGTTGGAGCCGCAGCTCTCGCAACCCTAAAAATACCCTTAAGATCAATGTCAAAGGTCTCGTCCCATTTCTGGTCAGTCATTTCACCCAAAGGTACTTTGTGAGCGATCCCGGCGTTACCGACGACGACATCAAGTGCTCCCGATATTTTTTCAATTGATGCGACCAGGGCGTTTACATGCCCCGTCGAAGTAACATCAAGCTTGTGAAATTCTGCGCTTCCACCCGCGTCTGAAATCTCTTCTGCGACCTGCTTCCCTTCGGACTTCAGGATATCCGTAACGATGACATGATATCCCGCGGCGCCAAATGCTGTGGCCGTCGCTTTTCCGATGCCAATACCAGCGCCCGTAATCAAAACTGTTTTCTTTTCTTTCACTTAGTTCGCTCCCTAAAGCATGACGTCGCCGGAATTAGGTCCCAGCGTTTGTCCGACATAAATCTGTGCATCGTCTGTTGCCAAAAACGCGACAGTCGCCGCAACGTCTTCTGGCTCTCCAAAGCGACCAAGCGGCAGCTCTTTTATTTTCGTCTCGCGCCATTCAGCTGAAAGTGTTGCTACCAGTTCTGTATTTATGGGCCCCGGAGCAACAGCGTTTACCCGGACACCTGTATTAGAAATTTCCCGTGCCAAAGCTTTGGTCAAGCCAATAATTCCCGCTTTTGCAGCTGAATAATGAACAAGCTCTACACCGCCAATCTGGCCAAGCTGGGAAGTGATATTGACGATAATGCCATCGCGGTTTTTGCACATATTTGGTACAGCGCGGTGGCAAAATAAAAAACACCCTCGCAAATGGACAGAGATCATTCTGTCCCAATCCTCAACCGTCATTTTTGTAAATTCAATCTGCTGCGCAATGCCGGCATTGTTGACTAATAAATTGCAATGCCCCCAGTTTTCTTCGCAGGTTGTAAACGCCTTTTCGACATCTTCTGGACAGGAAACATCTCCCCCCACCGCAAACGCCACATTTCCACGATCAAGTATCAACTGCGCTGTTTCTTGCGCGGCATCGAAGTTGAGATCCATAACAACGGTTTTTGCACCTTCTTCTGCCAATCTTTTGGCAATAGCACGGCCGATCCCAGCCCCAGCTCCTGTCACAATCGCCCGATTCCTTTTCAATTTTTTCACGCTATTTCCTCCTGCAATCCGGCGCTTTTTATCCTTGATCGGCGCACGGAAAGCCCCATCAGCACGCCATAAACCGTCAGAAGTGCAAAAGAGGCCAAGGTGGTCAAAACACCAAATGCAAAGAGGTTTGGATGAATCTCCACTGAAAAAGTTCCATAAATTGCAATCGGCATAGTTGCGTGTGATCCACCCGTAAACAACGTTCGCGGAAATTCGTCATAGCTCAAGGTAAATGCAAAGAGCATAGAGGAGAGAACCCCAGGGAAAATCATGGGAAATGTAACTTTTCGAAACGTCTTCACCGGATCCACACCAAGCATCCAGGATGCTTCTTCGAGGGACTTATCAAATCGATTGAAAATCGCCAGCATCACCAAAAATGAAAACGGAAACGTATAAACGACATGAAGAACAAAAGCAGTTCCCCACCAGGTGCGATCGATACCCAGCTGACTTGACACCAAAGCCATACCAAGCCCAAGCAACACTCCAGGCACCATCATACCTAAGACAATGAGGTAAAATACGAAGCCGGATCCTTTAAAATTACGGCGAAATGCTTGCGCGGACAAAGTACCAAGCACCGTGGATACAATCATTGTTGCAAATGCGAGTGTCAGGGAACGCGCCAGCGCCTGTCCAATCGGCAGCGGCGCAACCCTTGAAGGCTCCGCAATTGACAGCACATGTTCATACCAAAATGTTGACCATTCAATTATGGGAAATTGTGGCCCACCTTCTGGTCCTTGCTGAAAGCTCAAGATTGTCATCACAACAAACGGCCCATAAAGGAAAAGCAGAAACAAAGCTGTGAAGCAACCAAGTGCCCAGCGGAGTCCATTAAGATGATACATGACCGAGTCTCACAATTCTTTTCTGAGATTTACGATACGAAGAAGGGCGGTGATGACAAGCGCCATCACAAGCGTTAGAACAACACCAACAACCGCCGCGAATGCCCACTTCAATGACCCGACCTGGGTCACAATAATATTTCCGAGTAAGTTCACTTTGCGCCCCGATAACGCCGCAGGCGTTGCAAATTCACCCAGTACCATGACTGAAACAAATATTGCACCGACTGCGACGCCAGGGAGGCTTAACGGAAAGATTATTTTGCGAAATATAGTCCAAGTTGAAGCCCCAAGATCTCTTGCCGCCTCAAGCAAACTATGGTCAATCCGGCTCAACATAAAAGCAATGGGGCCGACCATAAACACGACATAGATTTGCACCAGTCCAATTACCACCGATACTTCCGTAAATAACAACACTTCGATCGGTGTTGATATCAGTCCAACTTTCTGGAGAATAATATTCACCGCACCCTCTTTCCCGAGCATTGGCCGCCATGCCAACACCCGGATCAGGAATGAGGTCCAAAATGGTATCACGCAGGTAACCAGGAGAATGGTACGAAGTGTTTCAGAGCGGACGAGCTGTCCGACGAACAAAGCAACTGGATACCCAATAACAAAGGTGAGAACCAAAACTGTCAGCCAAAGCCGCCCGGTCCTGAACAGCGCATCCATATAAGTTTCAGATGAAAAAAAGGTAATCCATGACTTGGTTGTCAGTGTCGGGTTTACTGCGAAAGTGGTTTGCGTCCAGAAACTCACATAAACCATCATGGCGAGAGGTATGACAAGAAAAAGAACCATCCAAAGAACGCCCGGCGCAATCAGGAAATAATGTTCCTTTTTTGGCCGATCCTTTTTCAAATTGGGAACCGTAACGGTTTTCAAATCGTCTGAATGAGAGACATTGATGTCTGTCATTGGAGGGCCTCAGTTCGGTTGGAGTCATTCATGATTGACCCGCTAATATCGAAAAGAAGAGCATCTTCCGGGCTCCAGGAAACACGATACTCCTCTCCTTGCACCAGGATCATGGGATCTCCCTCACCAAGATGCATTTCAGCCTCGAATACGCCTGTATCCGGGCGCTCGAAAAAGTACTTTATTCGCGCACCCTCAAATTCGCTGGTAATGAATTTGGCTGTCAAACAGGCCGCGCCTGCTTTATCCGCAGAAATCTTCATCTGATCGTAGCGAATACCGTAATAACAAGCCCGACTGGCATCTCCGGCATAAGGAAGTTCATGATGGTAATAGGAAAATCGGCTTTCTTGGCCTTCGCCGGGAAAAAGGTTATAGGCGTTCACGAACCTTGCGACCTCAGTAGAGGACGGGGTGGCAAAAACCTTACTAGGTTTATCTATTTGGCAAATTTGCCCCTTATTGAGCACAACCACACGGTCGCCCATTGCAAGCGCCTCGGTCTCGTTCCCGGTTACATGCAAGAAGGTTACTTGCAAAGCCTCGCGAATTCGCCGCAACTCAATCGCCATGCGCTCCCTTAAATTTGCGTCGAGCGCGCCGAGTGGTTCATCCAGCAGACAAATTTTCGGCTGACACACAAGTGTGCGGGCAAGAGAAACACGTTGCTTTTGGCCTCCTGAAAGCTGCCCCACCCTCCGATTTTCTAGATCAGATAACCCTACAAGATCCAGCATATTTCTAACATTTTTATGGATTTCTCCACTGTCTTCCAAAGGATTGTCCTGACGATATTTCAACCCAAACGCGACATTTTCAAACACGGTCATATGAGGAAAGAGCGCGTATTTTTGCTGAACAAA
Organism: Sneathiella sp.; assembly: GCF_036960985.1. Taxonomy (NCBI): domain Bacteria; kingdom Pseudomonadati; phylum Pseudomonadota; class Alphaproteobacteria; order Sneathiellales; family Sneathiellaceae; genus Sneathiella; species Sneathiella sp. Next base: position 12,127 of record NZ_JBALWD010000014.1, read on the forward strand.
GCCGAGGCTTCTTTGATGGGCTGGACGATTATCAAGTGTTTCACCGTCGAGATAAATAGTTCCTCCGTCCGGTTGCTCCAATCCTGCAATCAGTCGCAATAAAGTCGATTTACCGGAGCCGGATGGGCCTAGCAGAGTTAAGTATTCGTTATCTTCGATGAATAAGGATAAATCGCTAATCGCCAGTTTGCCGGCAAACGATTTTTTTAGTCCCTTTATCTCCATCATTACAGCTACTCCCCCAAACATACCAAAATATTATTGCTGCGCTGCGTAATTAAATAATGTATTTTGTATTCGAAAGTCAATTTAAATGTGTAATTTTTATTCCGATACGGCATATTTGAAAAATTAATATACTTTTTGTATACAAAGATCATTTATAAATTTATATTTTATTTCAAGCATGTATGCTGTGATAAAGCTGTCCTTGAATCTGGTTTTCAGGCATGAGATGTAGACTTATGGAAACTAACAACGCTTTAAGTACAAAACGTCCTTCGCATCGATATCTTGAAATCGAAGCGCTTTTGTTGAAAGCGATTCAAGATGGAAGCCTTCAAGCCAACACGGTCCTAACAGAAGAACCTGTTGCACGGTTATGCGGCACCAGCAGGACTCCAGTTCGAAAGGCCTTGTCCGAATTGTTCAAAAAAGGTGCACTTAAGCACTTCGAAGGACGTGGGTATATTGTTGCAGGTGCTTCGGAAAGTGACGAGCCTCAGCGAATTACCTTAACTTTGGAGCACTTTGGACTTCAAGATGCCAACAATTTAACGAAGCAACCAAGGATGATCTCGCAAAGAATCGCGGGCGATTTTGAAAATTCGCTGCTTCGTGCCCTGCCGTTTGGAGTGTATCAGATTAACGAACAAATGGCTGCCGATCACTATAGTGTTAGTCGAACAGTTATACGTGAAATGTTGTCCCGATTAAACCAGAGAGGTCTGGTAAATAAGGGGGAAAAGGCTCATTGGTATCTGGGCCCTCTTACTACACGGGATGTAGACAACTATTATGCGATCAGGAGTAAACTGGAACCACTGGCACTAATCGAAAGCGCAAAAGTAACACCCTTAACTGATATTCAGACAATGTGGGAGAGAGCCCAAATGGTCCTAGATCAAGGGACAGGTTGTAGTTTAAATCTTTACGAGAAACTTGAAACAGACATTCATGTCGACTTACTTTCTAGATCAAAAAATAAAATATTGCTCGGCATGATTAATCAAAGCCAGTCCTCCCTGGTTATCAACAATCTTTTTTTCACGACTGTTAGATCAACGCCGCCCCGCGCAGCAATACGCGAACATATAATCGTTCTGGATTTCGTCATGCGCGGAGCCTACGATATGGCGGCTCAAGCTTTAGAACAGCATATTACTCTTGCTGCGATCCGGAGCCGACGACGACTGAAAACTTTTTCCGTATTTGTAGAACCTGACTTACCCACTTATCTCGTCAAGCAAAAATATTGAAGTGATACGATCTTACAGACCTAACGCATAATCCCAATGACGAACAAGGTAGTTGTGCTCGTCCATAATTGTGTCCCAAACTATTACCTTAGACATTCGCTCCTCATATGCTCCACCTGCACGAACATCTCCCACTTTAAAAACAGGGACACCAAACGTATTCCGGATAAGCTCGCGGGCAGGTTTGCCTTCATACCAGAAGTCCCATTCTGCCTCAGAAAGATATGCTCGCGACGCCAGCGGATTAGACATATAAGCGCCATTTCGAGTTGCTAAAGCGCCCGCCGGCCCATCAAGCCACCAGTTCAGGTATTCGTAAGCTGCATCCAGTGTTCTCTCATCCAATCGATTAGACAAAGCGATGCCTCCGAACCATCCTCGATATCCCTCGGCAGGGGTTGCCATGGTAACTGGAATTCCCTTGGCGCGAAGAGCAATCAATCCTGACCACCACATCGATCCAATAACGGGTGTGTTTCCGTCGATGACTTCGATTGCATCAATTTCGTCGGTCCAAATACTCTTGAAATGACCTTGTGTACGATAGCTTCGCAATATTCTAGCAAGGTCGTCAATTTCTTCAAGTTCCAGGTTGCCAATATCGGCGGCCAGAAATTCTCTCGTGGCTGACAGAGCAAGCAAAATATCTAGGCATCCAATAGCAGCATCGCGTTGAAGAACCACGCGCCCAGCCCATTTCGCATCCAGAAGGCAGGCCCAACTCGTCACTTCATCCGCCATATTCTCAGGCACTACAAAGCTGTCTGCGTTGTGAACTGTGGGTAACATGCTGATTTGATCGGAAGGTGCTCTTCCCAAAGAACCATCGAGTTGAACATACAATCGTTTACTCGGGTCGCCATGTAATCCGCTACGTGCATTCCCATTCAATCGGCCTGTTTTTGGTAGCGCATTAATCTGCTCCCAATTATTGATCCGGTTTATGTCTATTGCGCCGATGGAACCGGCGGGCCAAATCAAATCCAGATCATGGAACCATTGATCATATACGTCGAAACTTTCCGGGCGCAAAGCGCCGCGCCGCTGGGCTTCCGTACCGTCCAATATCGTAAAATCAAGATTGATGCCTAGATCTTTCTCCGCTTGTTTCCGGATAGGCTCTATCAAGGTAACAGAAGTTCCGAGGACACGAAGAGAAGGTTTGCCTTTTAAAACATTCGGTGCAATCGCCATTCTGCAAACCCCGCCCAAAAATAAGATCCTAACACATTATCGATATTTTCATGTCGCGCGAGGATGGAGCCCGACTATATTTTTTTCGCTGTTCCATAGCAACCAGCTTTCGAATATCGGCCAGATAAAGATTTTGTCACGCTAACTTCGTGGTGAGGAGAGCGAAAAAATACAGGAAATTCTGCGTCTGTAGGATGTTCATGTGACTGTGCCTCAATTGAAGTCACCTTAGCCAGGATGTTCCGCGTCCCAGGGAGCGATCCAATCTCCTTCGACACGTAGCTCGACACCGGCGTCGTCTTCGATAAGCTTGCAGACGGTCATCTCGCCCGCGTCGACGCCATATCGCGCGCCAGCTTCTTTGAAGCGCGTATGACAGGCATCCGTGAGCTCTGATCTGGTGCCGGTTTCGTCCATCAGTTCCTTGATAAGAGACAAGTCCTTCAGACACAGTTTCAACGGAAAGGACGGATCGTAGTGGCCGGAAAAGATAGAGGGCACATCGTGCTGCATCACAAAACTATCCGCTGCCCCGCCTTTCATGACCTCCCACCAAACGTCCGGTTCAATTCCGGCTTTCTTGGCGCAGACCATTGCTTCACCAATAGCAGTAGCGTGGATTTTCCAAAGCTGATTGTTGACGAGTTTTGCAACATAGCCATTGCCATAAATTCCGACCTTTCGAATTTCGCCCATCGCTTCGATGACAGGGCGCGCCGCCGCGATGTCCGCATCGCAGCCACCTACGAACATTGGCATATCGCCTCGAATGGCGGCGTCCACAGAGCCCGTGACAGGTGCGTCAATGGGCCGTCCGCCTTTAGCTACAAAGTCTTTGATCAATTCGCGCTGAAACCCCGGCGAGGACGTGGTCAGATCGACCCAAAGCTTGCCGTCGCAATCGCCATAAAGCAGCCCGTTTTCGCCCTTCAAAACGGCCTCGACTTGCGGCGGACCAAAGACCATCGAGACAACACAATCCACTTTGTTGATCATCTCTTTTGGGTTCTCAGCCCAGGTTGCGTCCATTTCGATATGGTCATTGGCACTATCGCGCCGCAGGTCATAGACGTAGGTGTCAAAGCCCGCGCGAATGATGTTTTTAGCAGCGTTCCCGCCCATCGTTCCAAGACCGATAAAGCCAACTTTCATAGACTAATCCTCCAAAAAATTGGTATAAGATATGCTGCTTAAACGGTATTGGTAAAACAATTTGAATGGATATCTAAAATTGGTATATTCAATACTGCATGTTGGACATTGACACTAAATTCTTGCGCTCCTTCCTCTCCGTCGCCTCCGAGCGGAGTTTCTCGAAGGCTGCGAACCGCTCGGCCTGTTCACAAGCAACAATGTCCCAGCGCATTCGCCAGCTTGAGCAGATGCTTGACGTAACGTTGTTTCAACGGGCTTATCATGACGTGATCCTCACCACAGCTGGAATTGAAATGATGCCGCTTGCCCAGGCCATTGTGGACAAACACGATACGTTGGTAGGGAGGATGCGCGGTAGTCAAGTCATTGGCAGCGTAAGGCTTGGAATTGCCGAGGATTATGTCCTGCCCATGCTGTCGCGTTTACTGACAACGGTTCAGACCTCACACCCGGGGATCGAACTTAGTATTGTATCTGGACTAAGCCACCACCTAGCCCAGCAAATCGACGCCCGCACCTTGGATGTTGCAGTGGTCACCTTGCCGACACCCCGTAGAAACAGCCATATTTTGTCGGAACCACGTTTGCGATGGGTTGGACAGCCTGACCACCAATACCCCCACGCGCGCCCTTGGCCCTTGGCTCTATTTCCTGAGGGCTGTGCCTTTCGTGCCGCCGCCGTAACGCAGTTGACCGCACAGGCCATCCCATTTCGCGAGGCTTTAGTCAGCTCCAGCGGACAGGTTATTCAAAGCGCAGTGTTGGCGGGAACTGCTGTGTCAGTCATGGCTGAAGGAACAATTCCAAATGCTCTCAGCGAAATTCAAAAAATCGCCGGACTGCCCAACCTGCCAAAGACCTGTATTCAAATAATAGAACGCGGTCGCGGACTAACCCAAGCTGGGCAAACGATCCGAAACTTATTGATCCAATGTTTTTGATCTTCATAATAGAATATTCGAATTGCTGACCTTGGCATTATCAGGGGAAAATTGCTTGTGAGACCGGAACGCCGGATTTACTGCCTGCGAATGAAGAACGACATTGTCACATAAACTCCGTAGCGAGGAGAGCGAAAAAATGCTGAAATTCAAGTCGCCAGGATCTGCCCAGAGATTTCTCAAATTTCAGGCAGCCACTTACAATAGCTTTTACGTTCAACGTCATCTAATCCACCGAAACTACTTCAAGCAATGCCGAGCGGAAGCATTTAGCGTTTCGCCAATTGCAAGCAAGGCTGCCTGAAATTTGTTACTCAGCAACCACTGCGCGTACTATAAGTTAATGTGACAATACCGAGAATTGACATCAATTCTGACGTTTCAAACTAGAGGAAATCTCTTCAAGACTTTTACCTTTCGTTTCAGGTACCCCAAAGAAAACCGCGACCAAAGCAAAACCGGCGAGAAGAGCATAGCTCCAGAAAGTTATAGCGGGACCAAACTTTTCCATAATGGTCAGGAAGCTGAAGGTTACTAACAAAAAGGAAGCCCAAATGGCCATTGTCGCGACGCTCATTGCAGGCCCTCGTATCTGTTGGGGGTAGAGTTCTGCAATCAGAAGAAAAGTAACACTGGCAGGGCCCGCAGCCCAGGCTCCAGCCAACAGCATTACACCGCCCACAGCCATCCCTTGAATCAGCAAAGATTCACCGCCGGTTGCAAAGGCCAACCCCAAAGGCACTAATCCGCACACCATTCCAGCGTACCCCCAAAGGAGAAGCGGTCGTCTGCCGACATGATCAACTAACAGCATTGAGGCAAATTGACCTACCAACAAGGCCATTCCAACTCCGACGCCAGCCAGGATATCCAATGATACCGTCTCCATGCCGGCAAATCCAAATATCGTCGGCCCATAAAAAAAGGCGATGCTGATGCCCGTCACACGCTGAAGAATACCTAGTCCTATTCCGATAATTAGTGCGGGTCTAACATCCTTTCTCAGGAGGCCCGCCCAGCTTCCCACTTGCGTACCAACATCAGCTTGAATTCTGCCCATCTGTTCTTCGACATTGTGGGTATCATGAAGCCGCCTTAAAGCGGCACGTGCATGATCGAGGCGGTTATTGCACACGCACCACCGCGGAGTTTCCGGTAGAGCCCGGACACCGATCGCGAATGGCACGGCAATTATAGCTGGAAATCCGAGCATCCAGCGCCAATTTCCACTTGTATCAAAGGCAAGCTCAACCAAGTATCCACAGACAACCCCGACCATATTTGCCGTCATATAAATACCAATCAACCGGCCCCGAACACGGTCTGGGGCGATTTCCGCGAGATAAAGCGTCGCCACAACAGACACCATCCCAATGGCAACTCCGACCATCCCTCGGCCGATTGCGACAGAAACCAGATTAGGTGCCAGTGCCGAAGCAAAAGCTCCTAGAAAAAAAATTACTGCGATGACAAACAAAATCTGGCGGCGGCCAAATCGATCGGCAAGCGTCCCGCCGAGTGCGGCGCCAATCAGAGCGCCTACCAAAGACGCCCCGATGACTGTTTCTTCTAGGAACGGAGAAAGCGAAAACTGTATTTTTATGAACAAGATGGCCCCGGCGATAACTGTTGCGTTATATCCGAAGAGCAACCCACCAAGGGCAATGACAAAAGCAGCGAGATAGACGACCCTGGTCGTTTGGGCCTCTCCGCCATTAATTGCTTGCTTCGTCATTGCACTCTATTGCCTTTCCACAAAGCGTTCTCAATGATCACAAAAATTGGAAGCTCAAGAATGTTGCAAAGTCCATCTCCCAACCATTGTCATCTCCAACATGAAACGAAGTAATCGCTGCTCTCCTGCCAATTCTGGAAACATTTTTCGGCGGGATCCAAAATGAGTGGAATGTATAGTTCAGGTCTCCGGCCATCGATGATAAATTGCTGGCTTGTCCACCATGTTTCCGGAGCGATTGTCTGGAAATTGACGGCCAGTACTTCTTCATGGTCGCGTGACGCCACGACTGGTGGATAGTAGCCGTTCGTAGGATCGAGTGAATAAAGCCCGCTGCTTCCAAGAAATTCCTGATCCGTATTCACAAAATTCGCGGCCATCAAATAGGCTTGTGTATTTTTGGCTGTTGCATACCAGATGACATTGGTATTGGAGGGATATTTTCGGGTTAGAAACCCCTTATCAAGCTCATCTGCTATCCCATACTGACCGGTCCAGGAAACCGGAACAACGATCATATCGGCGCGCTTTACGCTGAGGACGTCTGCGGCTTCCGGGTACAAAACCTCGTCACCTATCAACATACCAATTCGTCCGATTTTTGTATCAACAACTGGGATATCATTTCCAGCCGTGAGCCACTTTTTTTCTTCAGCGTTCAGGTGCGTTTTACGGTATTCACCAACAATTTTACCCTGAGGCCCAAGTATTCGAGCGCTTTTGTAATATTTTCCGCCCTCCGTAATGATCGTGCTGTAGATTAGATAACTATCATGTCGGTTAGCAAGTTCACTGAAATATGCATCGACCTCGACCGCTGTGTCAGCAAGTTCTTTGGCTTTTTCGACGGAAGGCGGTGGACCCGTTAAAGAGTGTTCCGGGAACACAATTAAATTAGTGACAAGCGAGACATTCTCTTCCAGTAGAGCGTCTATTTTTGATTTGTTAGCGGCAATGTTATTAATCTGTGGCGTATACTGCACCAAAAGCGCGTTGACATCGTGAGATTGCCGTGAAGCCAGCATCGGCCGTGGTGACATTTTCAAGGTAATATCACCGTAGAGTTCAGGCCGACGGTGATTTAGCAATTCTTTGGCTGAATTTTCATAAAGAGACGGATTGATATCACCATATAATATCGTCGTTTCCGTGCTGTCAGACACCTGCCCTTTATGAGTACTTACGGGTGCTTGTGCTATGTTTTTTCCGAGCGGATCCCAGATGGAAGCACCACCAAGATAATGTACGCCAATCCCGAGTGTGTCGTTTTTTTCAATGTTTGTGCGGTTCGTGGCGACAACAAACAAACCGTTCTGCAATGCCTGCTGCTGCACGTCGGAGATGGAAATGTGAACGCCTGCCATCTCCGGATCGGGCTCCAACATCCGACCCGAACTTGCAATAAAAGCGAGGAGGTTTGCTCCTTTTAGCGACGCAAGCCGAGTTGATTGATAGAAATAATCATCGTAACAAATGATAATTGAAATTTTGCCAAACTCGGTGTCAAATACCGGTATTCCCAGATTGCCCTGTGCCGCCCATCCGCTTTCCAACAAAAACAGATTATTTTTTCGGTACTTCCCAATCAGACCGTTTGGTCCAACCAGAAAGGCAGCATTGTAATACATCCCTGTAGCGCTATCGACTTCTGGCATTCCCACAACAATATAAACCTCGTACTTCCTGGCGAGGTCTTCAAAATAAGCAGTTGTTTTTCCAGGAATTGTCTCAACAAATGGAGCAATCTCAGCCCGTGAGCCATACAAGTAGCCGGTTGTGCTCATTTCAGGAAAAAGAATGAGTTTAGCTTGATTTTCTGCAGCCTGTTTGACTAATGCTTCCATCGCGGGAAAATTTTGCTCGCGTTGTTTGAAAACAGGATTGAATTCTACGGCTGCCGTCTTGAAAGACGGCTTTTCCGACGCGATGGCAGGAAGACATAGACATATTGACAATAGGATATAAACACTCGCTAAGATCTTCATCATAAAATCCTTTTCCTTCGAGATGGTTCGGTAGCAGTATCAATACTAAGTACCTTTGATGTTTTTCCACATGACCGCAGCGATCACGGCCAAAAATATTGTTGAGAGGGCAATAGCTGCGAGCATACCCCAGTAAACACCCAAGGGAACGAGCAAATAACTTGCCGCTAGAGAACAGATAATCAAACTACCAATGCCATACGGGAAACCTTTAATAATGCCATGGGCATCTTCCTTCGAGTATGTCACGTGAACGATTAACAACACTGGGTAGAGTGTTATTGGAAACCCGGAGAGTAATCCGGCCCACTTCTCCCCAATTACATTTGCAAGCCCGGTAATGACGAGAAGAATGGCCGTTGCCACACCGGCGCGAACAACCAGCGAGGTTGGCGTAACCTTAACTGTTTTGCGGCCATTATAATCAGTCTTAGGGATGCCGCGAAACAGGAGAATTGCTATCCCTGTAATCGTCACAGTTACAGCCGTCAATAACCATCTGTTCTGGGGAAGCATTCCCAGTGCCGCGGCTACAAGTAAAAAAACCGCAATAGAAATTGCCGATGTCAACACGACATTCCAACGCCCTAATAAACTGGAAGTTTTCCAATAAACGTAACAAAAAACAAGAGACGCACCAAGCCCGCCAAGGGCGGAAAGTGAGGCGGTTGATGCGAATTTCGGTCCCTGCTCTACTCCCATAAAAAACAAACTGACCGCTATCCCAAGTGGAAGGCCCGCAAAAACACCTGCGATGCGTGGTCCGACACGCTCACTTAACCATGAGAGACCGAGCACTATCAATGACGTCACAACAATCTTGATCAAAATCATCGTCATGACGCGGCATCTATCATTGAGTGGATTGAGTCAAAAATTTACCGCCTCCTCCATAACAGTAGCCCAAACAGGGTCCATGTGCCGGCGCAGAATTGCGGATAGCGCATCTCCATTACGTTCTTGTAATGCTGTTATAATCTTTTCGTGTTCCCTGATGGAACGTCGCCATTCAGTGCTCTTAAGATTATTCCTATAACGCGCCCTATATACCTGCAGATTAAGGCGTATATGATTTTCGATCAGCGCACTATTCCGGCTTATTCGAACGATACCTGAATGAATATCCTGATTAAGCTTAAAATACAGAAGGCGGTTTTTACGCCGTTGGGCAGCGAGCATTTCGTAATGCAATGCCGTTATTTCATCAATATCTTGGTTCGTCGCAAAGTTTACAGCCAACTCGCCTGCAAAAGCTTCCAAAACACTCAGTAAGATCAGCCTATCCCTCGTTTCTGCAGGTGCTGGCTCAGCTACAATGGCGCCACGATTTGGAATCAGTTCCACAAGACCTTCCGTTGCAAGAATTTTAAGCCCTTCGCGAAGAGGCGTTCGGGATACATTCAACGTCTCTGAAATTATACGCTCTCGGATCGGCTCTCCTGGCTGGAGCTCATCTTGAACAATCATATCTCGAACCAGGCCCGCGACTTGATGAACCAAAGGAAGCTGAATAACAACAGCAGTTTCCTCGGCACCCTCATTTTTGGAGAATTGTCCGGTGGATACATGCGTCGTCGGATCTTCGGCCATGCTATCTTAATATCACTTGCATCGAGTTCGCGTCAATTTTTTTGTATACAATATTTATTCTACGAAATATGAAAACTGTAAATTTTCGGCATAAATTGTTGTAAAATCTTTTAGATACAGAGTATTTAGCAAATTTTCCCAAGCCAATATAGAATTTTTAGTTATTGTATACAAAAATTACAAAAAAATCAGAACTAGCTTATTGGTCGTGACTACAGCACGCGAACCCCAGAAATTTCGTTATATTTTGGAATTTCGAGCTCAAACTTCATCGATGTAATATTCACCCCGCAAATATCATTGGCATTACTACATTACCGCTCTCGCTGTGCAGTCAACTTTAGCTCAATCTAATTCGACTAAAAATCTCGATATCCACCGTCGTTTGGCGTCTCACGTGCAATAATACGCGGTCACGCGACAATCTCATTTGACGCTGAACTACCTAGTTGTTGAAGACCCTGCATAAAGCCACGGCCGCAGGGCCTTGCTAATTAGCGGCATAATTGGCCAAGCGAGCAGGCTGGACAAAATCACAACAATTATCAAAGTTTGTGCAGGCTTGGGAAGGCTTCCAATAACGGGGCCGCTAATGCCGAGCAAGAGCAAAAGCATAGGGTAAACTCCAATGATACTCATAACGACGCGCTTCCAATACGGAGGAACCAACATTTTATTCGTACCTTCACCGCCAACCCAAAGTTCAAGCCCTGCGGCTTCAGCGTATTTGGCAGGTCCGCCAGTTAGTTTCTCGATTTCCGCCAATTTCGATACAATTGCCGGTGATTTCCATATTTTCTTAAAATCCGTCAAGGCGGAGAATCGAAGAATGACCGTGTATTCAATCAGCTCGGACGTCGCATGGCGCACAACGTCAACTGTTTGAAAGTTCGGAAGTTGCCTAATAACATCATGAAGTTCTCGAACTAAGTTTTCGTAGTTTGGTTGATGCCCGGACCAAACGTGATCTGTAACAATTATTACAGTCGACCCATCTGGATATGTTTCGTTAGAAAGTGTTTGGCTATGCATCATTCAAACCTCTTCATCTGGCGTCTAGTAGAGTGTGTATCCGTAGATCGGTATTGTAACAATATCTCAATGCTAGCCCAAGTTGGTCTTTTTGAAAGAATTCTGAGCCTCATATGCCGTTGAAATACAACAACCCACTTTCCAATAAACACTAGCATTCTGCATTCAAGAAACTAGTGTAACGATACCTCGCCGCGTTTGCTGGCCCTGTATGTCATTCGGCCCGATGCAGTGGGCACCTATAGAGACTACTTGACGCTACTTTTCGTAGCGAAGTTTTTTCGCTGGTCTTTGACGACAATAATTTGCGATTATGGTTGCAAGGAAACCATAGTGTGTTCGGACATGATGAAAGGAATATTACATGACAACGCCACTCCGCATAGACATTGTATCTGATGTGATGTGCCCTTGGTGCATCATCGGATATCGCCAGTTGGCACAAGCGCTTGAGGCCACCGGCACTGAACATGACATTCACTGGCACCCTTTTGAGCTGAATCTCGATATGCCGCCTGAGGGGCAAAATGTCCGAGAACATATAATAGAGAAATATGGCTCGACCCCGGAGCAATCTGAGCAAAGCCGCGAACAGATGACAAAACTCGGGGTTGATCTGGGTTTTGACTTTAGGTTCACTGAAGACATGCGCATGCACAACACATTCGATGCCCACCAATTGCTACATTGGGCCGATACGCACGGGAGCAAGAATGACTTGAAAATGGCATTGTTCACCGCACATTTCACTGATCGGCGCGACTTGTCTGACATTACGGTTCTGGCCGATGTAGCTGGGGAAGTAGACCTTGATCCGGCCGAGGCACTGGCAGTTTTGGTGGACCAACGCTTTGCGTCCGAAGTCCGGCAGGAGCAGAGTTTTTGGGTCCAGCAGGGTATTCGCGGCGTGCCGGCGGTGGTATTTGATCGTCAGCACCTTGTTACAGGCGCGCAAGGGGTCGACAACTACGCAAATATCCTAAATCAACTGACTAAGGAGATCGCCTGACAGTATTTTCACATTAACTTCGCGGAAAAGGATCTGGCGTTGAATTAGTCTTCTTCGATAAAAAAAAATCTGCTATTCTCGGCATCGTTTCCCGCTTTATATTATTCAGCATGCCGTTTGGTTGTATGCCCGATTTACGCTGGCTATCGAAATATTGAAGATCTTCTCGCGGAACGAGGTCTGAATTTTTCTTACGAGACAGTACGAAGATGGTTTCTGAAGTTTGGTGAGCCAATTGGTGTTGTCACTGTAACTCAATACGCACCAATTCAGTCCTGTTGAAGGAATTGAGAAATTGCTCTTACAGATTGGCGTTAGATCACTGCCTGAAAAATTACGCTGCGCTTCATTTTAGCACTTAGTCATTTTACTCTGACAATGCCCTCACAGACTGAACTATGGCCGGCTAATTCGGTGTAAAGATGTTCTGGCCATCCTTGCTGGCAACCCGACCCTTCACACAAAGAAAATCCTGATCCACCATATTTTGCAAAAGCATCGGATCTTCCGGTGTATTGGCGATAAAGCGGCGACCATCCTCCAACCGTCCAAATAAAATGGCATAAGACGGCCCTTCTCGATCGTGCATAACCGTATAGGTTTCCACATGGGCCGGGCCGTCGGCGACCTCCGCGACTTCGGGGCCTATATGGTCATTGATGACTTGCTGATAAAGGATCGGATCTTTCGGGGCGAATGGTTGTGTGGATGGATCCGTTGAATAGATTCCCACCGATTGCTTGGTCACATAATTGCCGTTGGCAGTGATCATGCCCCGACTTCCCGGAGCCTTTCGAACTACGTTCATCATTTCAGCAATTGAATGGGTCACGTAATTATTTCCGGGGCCACCAAAATACGGAAGGCCGCCTGTCACCGTCAGTCCGCGCGGATCTTCTTCCCCGATGCCCATTTCACGGCAGGCAATTTCCACTGAAGACGGAAAGCAACTATACAAATCAAATTTTTCGATGACCGATATATCGACATTTGCCATTTCCAAAGCTTCCTCCGCAACCACGCGCATGGCCGGGGAGGAATGAAAATTATGGCGATCTGAAATATACCAGTGATCATAGGCATCCGCGCACCCATGCAAATACACCCATCGATCCTCAGGTACGCCCAACTCTCGTGCTTTGGCAACGGAAGTTAATATGACGGACGCAGCCTGGTCAATAAACGCATTAGCATTCATCAGTTTGGTATAGGGAAAGCCAATAAACGGATTGTCCGGACCCACAGTTGATATTTGCTCGGCGCTAAAAGCTTGTTGCCTGTCCGCCCGTGGATTGTGACTGGCCACCTCTGAAAAACCTCCAAAAAGCCTACCCATTGCCGTTAGATGCTCTGGTATGGATCGACCCGTATGGCCGCGAATGGCGTTCTCAAATAGCGGATAGGCAAATATGGCGCCCGCCATGCGATGGCGCTCTTCATTGTCATTCCAGCCGCGGGTCGCAACGCCCCATTGCTCCGGTTTCCCGCCCGCGTCCTCGTTCCAGTCAAGACTGATCTTCGCTCTTTTAGCGTTTCTTTGCGTGGCAAGCGCTTCTCCCCCACAAATAAGGGCTGCATCTACCTCGCCGCTTGAAATCTTTTCCCCTAGTCGATTGATGCACCATTGCGGCATGTTGCCGCCGGGATGGGTATAAACAAGCCGTTTGGCACTGCTGTTACCAATCCGGTTGGCAATTGATTTGGGTGGATTTGAGGGCCCGCCAAACGGGCTTGCAAACCGCCAGCTTGTATCCGAAAAGGAGCGGATTACTATAATGGTATCCAGTGCCGACAAAAGCGCGGCGCCACCACCCGCATCTTCTGCCGCTTGCCGCGCAGCAACCGCCGTCAAGTCCATGGGGCCAAGGGCAATATTGGGATCGGGTTCCCGTTGCGTGACTTGACCGCAACCGATCAGGATGGGGGTACGACTATGGTCCATAGGCTTTACTCTTTTTTTTATTATCAAGTGCCAAAGGGTGTTTATGATTATGTGAGCCACAGCGGAATGCTGTCAATGGGATTGTCACATTAACTTAGTGGCGAGAAAATCGATGCTGAACTAATCTCCACCGATGCAAAAGACCTCATATTCTCGGCATCGCTTCGCGCCTTGTATCATTCAGCATGCAGTCTGGCTGTACGCTCATTTTACGTTGAGTTATCGGAATGTAGAAGATCTGCTGGCCGAACGAGGACTGGATAGCTGTTGTCACATTAACATTGTGGCGAGAAGATTAATGATGATCTAATCTTGGTCGATGAAAAAGGTCACCTATTCCCGGCACCGATTTCCACCTCATATCATTCAACATGCAGTTTGGCTTTATGCTCGATTTACGCTGAGCTATCGAGATGTAGAAGATCTGTTGGCCGAGCGAGGCCTGGATATATCTTACGAGACAGTTCGAAGATGGTTTCTAAAGTTTGGCGAACCGATTGCCAGAAATCTGAGATCCAACCGTCATTCTCCCAACGATATCTGGCATCTGGATGAAATGGTCATTGTTATTAGAGGCAAGCGGCATTTTCTGTGGCGTGCCGTTGATAGTGAAGGCGAAGTCCTGGATTTTCTTGTACAATCAAGGAGAAATACAAAGGCCGCATTGAAATTGATGCGGAAGCTTTTGAAGAAACAAGGCTTTGCGCCTACTCAAATCGTACCAGATAAACTGAAATCCTATCACAAGGCCTTTCGACCTTTGCGCTTGAAGGCCGAACATATTGACAACAAAAGATCTAACAATCGTGCCGAAAATTCACATCTGCCCGTAAGGTGACGGGAACGAAAGATGCAGAAATTCAAATCACCCGGGCCTGCCCAGCAATTTCTCAACATTCACTCTGCAGCCTACAATAACTTTTACGTTCAACGTCACCTAATCAATCGATCTCACTTCAAGCAAAATCGCGCTGAAGCATTCGGCGTTTGGGCAACTGCAAGCACTGCCGCCTAAAAATTACGACTTCAGTTACTTCGCGCCTACAGGAAGTTAATGTGATAATGCCAAAAATACCAATCAATAAGGGTTTACAGCACTTACATTTCATTACGATTAATAACTAACAACACCCCAACTGCTGTAATTGCTGATACACCTATAATAACCGGCATAAGTTGACTACTAAGAAGGCATAACCCCGCAACTGCCAAAGCCAGTCGATAATAAACTTTGAGGATCCCGAATAAGAAACCTTCTGCAGCTACAGCAATAGCGACTAACCCGACAGTAACGGACGCTACTGAAAAAACAATTTCAAGAATGGGTCCTTTCAGTAATATTGCGTCATTAAATACGAACGCAAATGGCACCAAAAAAGCACCGATGGATATCTTTACCGCATCCAGTGCAATAGATAGCGGATTTGCTTCCGCCAGGGCACTCGCGGCGTAAGCGGCAACTGCGACTGGCGGCGTTAGCGCCGACATGACGGCAAAATAAAGTAGAAATAAATGCCCTTGCAAAGCCGGTATCTGCAATTTGACCATAACGGGAGCAATCAGGACAGCCGCCAAAATGTAAGCACTTGGTGTTGGCATCCCAAGACCGAGCAATAAGGTCAATGCTGCAGCAACCACGAGGCTAATGAAAACATCCTGGCCGGATATGGCAAACACTAGTACGCCAAACTTTGACGCGAGTCCTGTCATCGTAATACCACCAATAACTAAACCAGCAGCCGCACAAGCCCCAGCGACGGGAACCATCCGAGTTGCCGTTTCCGAGAGAATTTCGAGTGAAGCTTTAAGTCCGATCCGCGTGGATTTTTTTAACGAGGCCACGATTATGACGGCAAGTAAACCGTATACCGCAGAATAAGTCGGCGTATATCCATTTATGAGCGACCACGAAATAGCCACGAGCGGGATAACAAACAAAAAGCCTTGTTTTAAAACAGGCAGTATTTTCGGAACATCTTCCGCGGATAATCCTCGCAGGCCAAGTCTCTTTGCACGGAGGTGCACTTGTACATAAATTGGAACGTAATAAAGCAGTGCAGGGATAAGGGCAGCGATTGCAATTTCGCTGTAAGGGATACCCGTATACTCAGCCATGATAAACGCGGCGGCACCCATCACTGGTGGTAGAAGGCTGCCCCCTGTCGAAGCAGCGACTTCGACAGCGCCTGCAAATCTAGAACTATATCCAAGTCGTTTCATCATCGGAATAGTTATGGCGCCAGTTGTAACAACGTCCGATGTTGGGCTCCCAGATATGGTCCCGTAAAGACCTGACGAAATAACAGCTATCTTTGCAGGTCCGCCAGCCGTCCGGCCGGTTAGGGATGCTGCTAGATTAAAAAAGAACTCGGACCCGCCGCATTTCGCAAGTGCCGTTCCGAACATTACAAACAGGAAAGCATACGTAGCGGCGACCCTCAGCGGCACGCCAAATAAACCATCTGTGGTGAACGTCATCACATCCAGAAAATGGGTATAGGAAATATCACCATGGGAAAGCATACCAGACAAATGGTCGCCGAACAGATTGTAGACCATGAATAAAATTACAATCACTGTCAGGCCGAGGCCCACAGTCCGCCTCATTACTTCGATTGTCAGCAGAATAATCAGGCTTGCGAAAACAACATCATATACTGTCAATGGGTCAAACAAAGTAATACGCGCCGCAATGGTGTCCGCGTAATAGAGAAAATATGCGCCCGTAACAATTGAAAGAACGGACGCTGCTTTATCCACAGCGCTAACTTTCTCTCCTCCACTATTGGCGGAAGGGCTTATAATCAAGAAAGCAAGCGCCAGCATTCCTGAGTAAAAGCTGATTGTTATTGAAAGCGCGTCCAACCTAGAATAGGTAGCGGAATACAGAACCCAAAGACTTATGGCCGCGCCAAAAAACCGAATGAATTGACCCAGAGAGCCCGATGGGCGCCGACGGATACCTGTATCAAAGGCTATGCTAACAAATGACACCTGCATCTCTCCTGATGACAGCTCGCAAATCCTTGAAAAATGCTGCGCGGATACAAGCTAATCCGCGCAGCATCACTATACGAGATTGTTACTGAAGACCTTCAGCTTTGTAAACTGAAGCAGCAGCAGGATGATATTCAATAGCTTTGCCATCTGCCATCAATTTAGTAGTCAACGGCTTCATTGCCTTATGAACTCCTTGAATCTTATCCGCATTTTTGACCAGTGCAGCAGTAATTTCCTCAACCATCTTTGGATCTGCATCATCACGTACAAACAATTGTGCGGACAGCGTCACTGTTTCCGTGCCGCCCTCTTTCCATTTATACGCATCCGCCGGGATCATATAGGTGCCAATGCTCCATTTTTCGGAGACTTCTCCCAACGTATCACTATTCGCGTTCAACAATTTTAGATCAATTGCATCGGCAAGTTGTCGGATAGAGCGATGATTAACAAACAGCGAATTCAAAATAACGTCGGCACGCCTGTCTCGCATTAACTCTCCTTGCTCTTTCGAGGCGGCATAAGTGACATTGCCACCCCAAGCTTCGATATTCTCAGGACTGGCGCCGGCAGCTGTCAGCATGTCGGCTCCGACCTGACTGGCAACATTCCCACGCTTATTCAGTAATACTCTCACGGGGACTTTCTTCGCTGCAATATCTTCTATCGATGTAACACCATGTTCCTTGGCAAAGTCAGCATTCATGATCATTTGCATCGGCGCCCAAGTATAAAGGACGGCAATGGTCCTTATATTATCAACCGGTGCACTAAACGGCTTGCCCCCTTTCTTAGCGACAGCAGCTTCTGCATCATGGACAATTGCTAAATCACATTTATTCTGACCAAGTAACGCGATATTGGCAAATCCACCACCGGATGTTTGATAGGTAACAATGGACCCAGGGTAGGACTCTTTAACCGCTGCATCAATACCCGAACCAAGAAGTGACCAAAGCCCGCCTGGGCTGGCACCACAAAGGGTCAAGTTATATTCTGCTTTCGCTGGACTGACAGCGACAAACGCACCTACCAGCATCGCGGACAACATAGTAATTTTCTTCGACATTTCGGTTCTCCCAGACCACCTGCACTTTTCGCGCATGATTTGTTTATTTGCGAGCGAGGCCATTACATGTAAACTTAGCCATCTAACTAAAAGACTGGCGTATCCCCTGGTGCTTGTCAAGAGATATGCTTTTTCATAAATTCTAAGGGGTGATCGTAAAATGAATAATAAATCAGGCGATGGAGGTGGCCGTTCGCTACCAACCCCCAATCCAACGGATCTTCAAAACTTAGTATCTGCCAATCGAATTTTATACAAATACGGTGTTGTGGATGGGTTCGGGCATGTCAGTCTTCGTCATCCGCAAAGCGCGGATCATTTTCTATTATCTCGAAATCTGGCGCCTGCTCGAGTAACAGTCGAAGATATATTCATCCACGACTTTTCGGGTGAGATTGTTGAAGCAACAGCAGCCAATCCCTATCTCGAACGTTTTCTCCACGCCGAAATATATAAGGCTCGCCCTGAAGTTATGGCGATCGTACATAGCCATGCAAATACGGTCATACCCTTTGGTGTTGTTAAACAACAGCCGCTTCGGCCTTTGTGGCATATGGCCGGATTCCTAAAGAAAAATGTCCCCATATTTGACATTCGTGATCACGCGGGTGATGGCACGGACCTACTAATTACAGATACGAAGCTAGGCGCTGCACTTGCCTCTGATATGGGTGATGCTCCTGTTGTTCTCATGCGTGGTCACGGCGCTACAATTGTTGGTAAAAATCTTCCCGAAGTATGCTTTCGAGCAATATATACTCAACTAAATGCAGATATACAATTGAAAGCTCTGGCTGTTGGAGATATTACTTACCTCACAGAACTAGAGGCAACGGCTGCGGCTGAAAATATTGGCGGACAGGTTAATAGAGCTTGGAATCTTTGGTGCGAAGAAGTGAATTCAAATTTTGAAGAATGATTGCGATAAGCGATGACGGGCATATCCATTTCGGATAAAAAGAAACTGGCTGCAGATTTGACGACCTTGGCTATCCTACAGCACTGGGAACAGGTTAACCCGGAAGATCGGGTTGCTCATTTGATCAGAGATCTAGCCCGCGGGTTTAACCGTGCCTTGCAAATCCGATTGTCAGAGTATGGCGTATCATTTGGACACTGGGTTTATTTACGAGCCCTATGGCAAAAGGATGGAATTACCCAACGAGAACTGGCCGTACAAGTAGGCCTTACGGAACCGACAACACATACGGCCATTACTAAAATGCTGGATCTTGATTATGTTTCACGTAAACATCGGAACGGAAACAGGAAAAAACAGTATGTGTTCTTGACAGATGCCGGACGCGCATTAGAAGAAAAATTGGTGCCCCTGGCGCAAGAAGTGAACGATATCGCAATTTCGGGTATCGACAGCGAAACCATACAGCTCATCCGTTCTGGCTTACTAGACATGGTTCGAAATTTAGCCGTGGACGAAGCGCAAATCATCGAAGATGGAAAGAAACTTCCATCAACCCGTAGCCTGAACCTAAAATATAAATGAATCAGGAAGCTTTTGTGGATAAGTCAGACAATATTTTTTGCTCCGTCTCAACTGTTCCTAAAGTAAGCCAGTCTGTTCCTTTGGGCACTATTCCTTGGAACGACGAAATTTGCGCATGTGGTATGTGTAAGCTAGAACGACCTATCGCTTGAGCCGAGCCTTTTTGAAAGTCCCTCACCGCTTCAACCATTAGCCGCCGGAACTCGACAACAGCAAGGTCGCTGGCACCTAGAACATCCGTCGTTCGATCAACGATTTTTCCCATGCTAACCCACATGGAAATATCCTGATTGGGTATTCCCTTGATTCCTGTAAAATTTCCAGCCTTCATAAGCTCTCGATCTTGATTAAAATCATTCTCGATAGAACTTTTAGTGCTGTAATCACGATCTATGTCTTTGTCCATTACTAGCCGATTAAACTCACGCCATTTTTCCGTACCGATGATATCCTCTCCACCCCAGGCAAGAAAGTAAAACCAACTATTCTCGTCATCCACCGGCACGACAACGCTGGCCACATTATATGATGAATTAGGTGGGATTAGGGAGATAAAGGGCGCGACATAAACCGTTACTCGAGCATAATCATGTGTGGATGAATTCTTTATGGGACGGCGCAGGGCAACATATCGAAAACCATAAGGTGTTATGCGATAAGTCATTCTAGGCGCTTTGTCTGTAGAGGGTCGCGTCCAGTTTGTTTCTGTTACACCCGCACTGTCAATACGCGCCGGCACCATATCTGAGGAGTGAAGACTAGATGAATGAGCGGAATCAATTTGGCCTTCTTGTATCTGTGCCCAATTACAGGGTATTTTAACTTTTGTAATCGATACTTTTGTTTCTGTCGTTGGTGCGAAAGGCGGCTGCTCGAATTCAGGCATTTCAGCCGCCGGGCCCATAAAGGTCCATATAAATCCGCCAGCTTCTTCAGTAGGATACGACTTTATTTTTGTCTTTTCTTTGAACTTACTCTCGGCCGGTTCAGACGGCATTTCAACAACATTTCCACTGACATCAAATTTCCAGCCATGGTATAGGCAACGCAGTCCGCAGTCTTCGTTCCGACCATAGACTAATGAGGGTCCACGGTGCGGACAAAACTCATCCAGCAAACCAATTTTCCCGTTACTATCACGGAACGCAACCAAGTCTTCACCCAGCAGTCTTACACGAACCGGTTTACCGTCTACTTCAAGCTCTTCGGACATAAGTGCAGGAATCCAATGTCGCCGCATCATCTGCCCCATCGGAGCTTCCCCTTCTACGCGACACAATAATTCGTTTTCCTCTGCGGTCAACATCCGGCTCTCCATAATTTTAGATGTCTAAGATGTGAATATAGAATATATCGAGATCTATTGTCCACCTTGCAATTTATATTTAGATATCTAATATAAATTGCTTCATATTGCTTGTTTGGATTGTGGATGACCTCAGATTTAATTTCCGTAAAAGTTGTCGAAAAGAGCTCTGTTACTGACGACTATTGTGTAATGAAACTAACTGCGTTGGATGGAGCACCTCTTCCAATGTTTTCAGCTGGAGCACATATTTCTGCCAAGACTCCGCAAGGCGGAATGCGAAATTTTTCTCTAGCCAACGATCCAGAAAAGCGCGAATACTACTTGCTCGGCATCAAGGCAGAACGAAATGGGCGCGGTGCGTCTGCAAGCATGGTAGATACGGTTAAGGCCGGCGATGTTCTTGAAATTTTGGCCCCAGAAAATGACTTTGAACTAGTGTCTGCCGATCAGTATCTGTTTATTGCCGGAGGTATCGGCATTACGCCTATTCTATCTATGTGCCGCCAACTCCTCAGAGAAGGAAATGAAAACTTTAAACTGATCTATTGTTCACAGTCGCCAGATACAACCGTTTTTTTAGACGATGTGACAGCGCCGGATTTAGCACCTTATGTGACATTACACCACGACAAAGGCGAACTTTCTGCCTTATATGACTTCTGGCCGCATATGGAAATTCCCGATAAACGGCATATATATTGCTGTGGCCCAAAACCAATGATGGAAGACATAAAAGATATGTCCGGTCATTGGCCAGAAAGCCAAATTCATTTTGAAGATTTTAATCCTGTTCAAGTCCTGCGAGCTGACGACAGAGCTTTCGAAGTTTATTTATCCAAGTCAGGTAGGCGATTAAGAATACCAGAAAATCAGAGTATCCTGGAAACCTTACGTAGTGAGGGCTATGATCTCAAATCCTCCTGTGAAAGCGGATCTTGTGGCACTTGCAGAACAACTCTTATATCGGGAAATGCTGATCACCGAGACCTTGTTCTGACGGATATGGAAAAGGAAACGTCGATTATGATTTGTGTCTCGCGCGCCAAGAATGGAGAGCTTGTCCTTGATATCTGAGTCAAAGCCCCCCTCAACTGCGCCCGTCGGTATCGCGGTAGTTGGCTTGGGCCGTGGCTTTATGCTGACACTGCCTTCAATTTTGGCAGATAGTCGTTTGAAGCTTGTCGCTGGCTGCGATCCAAGGCCCGAAGCAAGAGCAGCTTTTAAAGAACAGTTCAATGGGAGAAGTACACCCTATATAGACGGGCTATTTGAAAAAAATGATGTTGAAGTTGTATATGTCGCCTCACCTCATCAATTTCATAGAGACCATGCAATTGCCGCATTGCGGGCAGGCAAACATGTTCTAATTGACAAACCTATTGCTATTAATCTTGCGGACAGCCGAGCAATAATGGATGCCGGAGAAAAATATGAGCGTCATGTTGCAATCGGTCCGTGTCATAGCTTTGATCCCCAAATTCGTGCATCTCTAGCCCTCATTAGAAGTGGAAAATTTGGTCGTTTAAGAATGCTACGTTCAAGTTATGCCACTGACTTTATGTACCGTCCCCGACGTGAGGAGGAACTCAAGACAAAGGACGGTGGCGGCGTAGTATTTAGTCAAGGGGCGCATCAAATTGACATAGCGCGTCTTTTGTCAGGGGGCCTCGTCAAACACGTCACTGCATTGACTGGAAGCTGGGACACGTCGCGTTCATCAGAAGGCGCGTATGCGGCATTGTTGGAATTTGAAAATGGTATCTGTGCCAATTTGACTTATTCTGGATATGGCCACTACGATAGTGACGAACAGCATGGATGGATAAGCGAACTTGGTATTACCAAAGATCCAAGTTCATACGGCGGAGCACGTCGAAAGTTGAACACATTACCACCAGATATCAGCGAAGAATTTCTGAAAGAAGAGCGTACTTTTGGCCGCGCGAGTCCACTGCCAGCCAGCACAGATAATGAGCATTTCGGAGAGCTATTCTTGAGTCTCGACCGTGCAGATATACAGGTGACGCCCCGTGAACTCAGAATTTACGGAGATGACAAGCGGGAAGTTATTCCAGTGGACCTGGAACATGGCTCCAGAGCTGGCATCATGGAGGCCATATGGCAGATGGCTAGAGAGAATAATGCACCCATTCAAAATGCACAATGGGGTCACGCTACTCTTGAAGTCTGCCACGGTATTTTAAATGCAGCGGCAACAGGTACCTGGCAAAAAATGGCTGAACAGGTTGCCGTTTCTGAATATCCAACAACATCGACTAAAAATGCACGGAGTGAAATATGAGCAACCTGAAGCTTTCAATTGCCATTGGTGATTATGACCGAAACCGTGCGCTTATGGACGGCAGAGTACAAATAGACGGCGTCGATCCGATTTTTATGGCCCTATCGCCAGAAGAAATGTTCTTCAGGGCCTTTCGGCATCAGGATTTCGATATATCGGAAGTTTCTTTCGCCAGCCAAGTAGTTAGCCTTTCACAAGGCACTTCAAAATATCAGGCACTACCAATATTCCTATCTCGAGCCTTTAGACATAGCGCCATATATATTCGTACTGACAAAGGAATAGACAGGCCTGAAAAACTCATTGGCCGGAAAATCGGTATCGCAGAATATCAATTAAGCGCCAATGTTTGGGCGCGGGCAATTCTAGAAGATGAATATGGTGTCAAACCCGCCGATATCACGTGGATACGTGGTGGAATGAATTCAGCCGGACGTCCGGAAAAGATAAAAATCCAACTCCCAGATGACGTTAAAATGGAATTGGCCCCTGAAGGGAAATCGCTAAATGATTTGTTGTTGTCCGGCGAAATCGATGGTTTCATCGGCCCACGGAGTCCAAAATGTTTTGATGAGCAGAAACCAAACATAGGGCGCCTTTTTGGTAATACGGTAGACGTTGCTAGCAGCTATTGGCGAAAAACCGGTATATTTCCTATAATGCACCTTCTCGGCATTCGTCGTGAAGTTTTAGAAGCCCATCCATTCCTCGCTGGTGCCCTAATGAAGTCCTTTAGCCTATCCAAACGGGCCGCAGAAACGCTTCTCGCCGATACTTCCGCAACTAAAGTAACCATTCCTTTCGTCGAGGACCACTTATTTGAAGCTAAAAAATTGATGGGTGAGAATTTCTGGTCCTATGGCGTCAGCGGGAATGAAATCACTCTCAATACTTTTCTCGATCATCACCACCGACAAGGACTATCCAGCCGAAGAATAACGATTGAAGAACTCTTTCCCGAAAATGCCATGGAGAGCTATAGCCTCTAAGGGACTTTATCCAAGGAAAGCGGCATTTTCTGTGGCGTGCGGTTGATAGCGAAGGAGAAGTCCTGGGTTTTCTCGTACAACCAAGGCGAAACGCCAAAGCTGCCTTGAAGCTGATGAGAAAACTATAAAAAATCAAGGATTTACGCTGTCAAAAATCGTAACAGATAAACTGAAATTATATCATAAGGCATTTCGAACCTTACGTTTGAAGGCCGAGCATATTGACACCAAGCGATCGAACAATAAAGCAGAGAACTCGCATCTCCCGATACAACAAAGAGAACGAAAAATGCAGAAGTTTAAGTCACCAGGATCCGCTCAGAGATTTCTCAATATTCACTCAGCCACTTACAATAGCTTCTTCTTTCAACGTCACCTAATAAACCGATCTCATCTAAAACAAAGTCGCGCTGAAGCAATTGGCGTATGGGAAAATGCAAGCGCCGCTGCCTAAATATTGGCACTGAGATTTTTCTACGTCCATTGCAACTCAATTTGACATTGCCATTTAGTTGTATAGATTCAAACCAGCGTCCGAAAGATACCTACTAAACAACTATCACAATGCATTCATTTTACTCTGACAATTCTCTTCTCACAACACCTGACATACCTCTTCAAATTCGAAACGTGGTCCTCTATCGAAGTTTCGCGACGCGTCACTGTATCCTAGGGTGCAAAGAAAGTTTGATTTGACATGTGTGCCGGCAAAAAACTCCTGATCTACTCGAGCGTTGTCGAAACCTGACATTGGTCCACAATCAAGGCCAAGTGCCCGTGCGGCAATAATGAAATAGGCACCCTGTAGAGTGGAGTTACGGAATGCGTTGATTTGTGCAGCGGTTTCATTGTTTTCAAATATTTTCTTGTTCTCCGGTGCGTGCGGAAAGAGTTTCGGTAAATACTCAAAGAATTCCATATCGTGGCCTAACACTGCTACAATTGGCGCCGATTGAACCCGAGCAATATTTCCATCAAAAAGCGCAGGCATGATGCGCTTCTTTGCCTCTTCTGTGGTCAGAAAACAAAGACGAACAGGACAGCTGTTCATACTTGTCGGACCCCATTTCATAAGGTCGTATAGCTCTCGTAAAAGATCCAAATCTACTTGCTTATCAGTAAACAGGTTTGCGGTTCTGGCCTCTGTGAACAAAAGAGCACGGGCGTCGGCACTTAAGGTGTTACTCATTGTATCCTCAACGGGTTAATTCTGTAATTTGGGGGAAAATGACCAATAAAGCGGTCACTAAAATCATGATCAAAACGAACGGAAAAGCACCCGCGAATATTTCACCAAGAGTTACTTTTGTGTTACCAAGCGCGGCTTTCACGACATAAACAGTGAGTCCCAGCGGCGGCGTCAACAATCCTATTTCGACGGCGACAACACTGACAATTCCGAACCAGATCAAGTCTGCATTAAAAGCCGCCAATGTTGGCAAGATTAGCGGGAGAGTAATGAGCATAATTGAAACAGAATCCAGCACCATACCCATTATCAACACGACGATAAGGTATACTATAATGATCCCGTAGAAACCCAGATCTGCGGTCGTAATCATGTCTATGACTTCTCCGGGTAATCCTGAAAGCGCAATCATTCTGGTGTACATGTTAGCGCCGATAATCAAGAACAAGATCGAGACCGAGACATGCCCAGTATCAACAAGCATATTCCAAATAATGCGGCCCGATAGCATTCCGGGATTAAATATCGCCTTTAGACACACAATAATAAAGGCAAAGAAAGCACCAACGGCACCCGCTTCCGTGGGCGTGAAAACTCCGCCATAAATACCCCCCAACACCGCTACAATAAGAACGACGATGGGAGCCATTTTGATCGTCGCGGATTTCAGTGTTTCATGCGCCTCATCTTTCTTGCTCCACGCTCGCGGTATATTTTCTACAATTGGCACATGTGGTTGCCCAGCAAAGCTCGGCCAAAACTTACAAATAAATATGATAGCGATACAAAAACATAAGGATAAAAGGATGCCAGGCGCAACAGCCGCAGTAAAAAGAGCACCAACGGAAACTTCCGCGAGGACGCCGTAGACAATAAGCAATAAGCTCGGAGGAATGAGCATCCCCAACACGGAACTACCTGCGACAATCCCTACGGAGAATTTTGCCGTATATCCATGCTCCATCATTGGCGGCACTGAAACTTTTGTGAAGACTACTGCGGAGGCAATAGATACACCGGTAATTGCCGCAAATATTGCGTTAGCAACTACGGTCGCGACACCTAGTCCGCCTGCAATTTTTTGAGTTAACCATTGGCATACTTCGAACGTGTCCCTTCCAATATTGCCAACATTGACAAGCATCCCCATCAGCACGAATAACGGAATGACGCCAAATAATTGATCCTGAATCGCGCCTGCGGAGGCTATTTTTAGAAGACTTACAGCTGTGAAAAAATCATCCCGGATCAACCACGCACCAATGAAGGACAAAAGAATAAGGGCAACGCCAATATGCATGCCCGCAAGTATAAGGCCAAGCATAGCTGCTATCAAAATGAGTCCGATTGACATTGGTTCTAATTCTGGACTTAGAAATACAAACCCGACAATGAAAAAGAGACCAAGCCCAACAACAGCCCACCAGCCTTTGGGAGCCTCCGGTCTGGCGTCTGGATGATCAGGCTCATTAACAATTGCTTTGCGGACGAAATCACCGGTTTGTACTAAAAACTCAATAGTCGTAATTATCGCACAAAAGGCCATTATTGCCTTGAATGGCCAGACGAGGATTGTCAGTTCTCCTTGTTGCCCGAAATATTCCTTGGTTTCAAACGCATTGAGAGCATCGGGCGTAAGGCCCCAGGCTATCAGTGCAAACACGCCAGCCCCAAAAAGATGAAAAACAGCATTAAAAATACTGGCCGCCGTTGGATACGCCACGAGAAGATAGTCGATAAACGCATCCGCACGGGTCAGCTTCAATCTTCTGAGCGTATTGGACATTTGTAAAAAAACAATCGCGACGATCGAGTAGCCAACAAATTCAGGAACTCTGGGCAATGGATAATCAAAGAAATACCTAGCCGATACGTCAGCACAGATGATAACCATCAATGCAACGATCCAAAGCGTACCGATCCCGTTCAGTAATGCGCCAAAACTACCCAAAGCATGGAAAGGACGCCGACCCGTCCACCAGATATTCCGACCCCAGGAAATGGGTAAAGAATGCTGCGGCGGCAATCCTGCCGCCACAGCCAACTGTTTCAATAAAGAGCCCACTTACTGGCCCCAGTTACGTGAAGGCGTTACACCTAACTTCTGAACACCCTCCATATAAGCATCCAATACCTTTGTTGCGGCAGCACCCTGACTTTCGCTCGCGTCGCGCCATTCACTTGCCAAGTCAGGTAAGGTTTCTACCCACATTAAGCGCTCTTCATCGCTTAATACTGTAACAGTCGCCCCTGCTTCTACCATTTTTGCTTCGAATATACCGGCCAGTTTCATCAGCTTCTCAGCATGTATTACGGTGTATTCCTCGCCAAGCTCGATCAGAACTTGTTGCACGTCCTTTGGGAGCTTGTCCCATTTGGATTTATTGATCGTCATACCGCCGGTCATTTGCGCACCAATTCCAACTTTGGTAATATTTGGTGCGACTTCATAAAGTTTAAAAGGAAAGGCTCCGGAAAAAGCAATTAAGACGCCGTCAGCAACACCAGTTTTGAGCAAATTGTAAAATCCCGGC
Organism: Sneathiella sp.; assembly: GCF_036960985.1. Classification (NCBI taxonomy): domain Bacteria; kingdom Pseudomonadati; phylum Pseudomonadota; class Alphaproteobacteria; order Sneathiellales; family Sneathiellaceae; genus Sneathiella; species Sneathiella sp. Next base: position 40,084 of record NZ_JBALWD010000014.1, read on the forward strand.
AGTCCTGCGTTTACCGGCGCGGCGCCTGTCCCCTTCAGCCAGTTGCCAACAGATCCAGCCGCAATAATTTTCATTCCTTTTAAGTCTACCAAGCTCTTCACAGGTTCTTTGGTCAACAAGTGATAGGTTTCTATGCCACTTGCCCCTAGAAAGACTTGGTTTTGTTTTTCCCAAGCTTCGTTAAGTTCAGGAACGTCTTTGTGAAGCTGGTTCATCAAGGCGAGTATTTTCGGCAAGTCGTCAGAAACGAATGGCGTATGAAAAGTCACGTTTTGTAGCGGCATTTGAGATTCTTCCCACAACGTGCCGACCCACCCAACATCAGTAATACCATCTCTTACAGATTCTAATGTTTTGTCATACTTGAACAATGCCCCGCCATAAGATTCTGTCCATTTGATGCGATAATCAGAGCCCATGGCTTCAAGCTTCTTATTGCTTTCTGGAACAACATGATCTTTCATCACCCCGACCCAAGGAACGGCCGTAGGGTGACTAGACGCTATTGTGAGCCTAATAGTTTCCAGTGCACTTGCTGCCCCTGAAGACGCTGCTATGCCTACTGCGACGACGGAGGCCGCAGCTAATTTCCCCAATAATGTTTTCATAGTTTACTCCCAGATTTTTCAATTAAATTTTATAGTTGCATTCCTCATCGAGCAGGCGGAATACCGTGATAGGCTTTTTCAATAAGCCTTCTTATTGAATCCCGTTCCATTTCCCGTGGATTCCAATATGGATTCGCGATTGCGATTTCAGCTGCCCGATCAATCCCTTCTTCAGGCATCCCTAGTTCCTTCAACGTGGTTGGAGCGTTGAGAGACTTCGCAAAGTTATACAGACCTAGACCCGGCTTATCCGTTTGCAGGGCATCAGCAATAGGTCTTAAGAGTTCCGGGACGGCCGCCGCGTTAAACGCCATCGCGTGAGGCAATATTACAGCGTGCGTTTCAGCATGCGGCAAATCGAAGGTTCCGCCGATTACATGGCAAAGTTTATGATGTAGCGCCATACCGACAGAGCCTAAAACAGTGCCGCATAGCCAAGTTCCATAAAGGGCATCTTCTCGGGCCTCAACATTTTGTGGATCGCCCTGAATTATCGGTAGCGAACGGATCATTGCCTGAATGCCGTCTAAGGCCATAAGAGATGATATTGGATTTCGATCTTGTGCATAGAGTGCCTCGGCAGCATGAGCTATTGCATTCAGGCCACTTGTCGTTGTCATCTTAGGTGGCAGGCTCATTGTCAAATCCGGATCATAAATGACAACTTCCGGCAGAATTTTCGGATCCTTTATGGTTGTTTTGACGCCATTTTCGGTTTGACCTAGAATGGGTGTGACTTCAGATCCCGCATAAGATGTCGGAATAATAATTTGCGGAAGATCTGTTCTCCATGCAATTGCCTTTGCAAGGCCTGTCGTCGATCCACCACCATAAGCAACGATGCAGTCAGCTTTGGTGTTCGCCAGTTCATGCAGTGCCGTTTCCGTAACGTCGGTTGGAGTATGCATGGTCGCATTGTGGAAGACACCAGCACATTTATTATCAAGTTGATGTGCCATTTTATTTACGTCATCTGCCTGAAAAGGCGTTGACAGCAAAAATGCCTTCTTACAGCCGAGCGCCTCAATCTCTGCAGCTGTTTTGCTTATAGCCCCGGATCCAAATATGATTTTGGAAGGCAAAGAAATATATTGAAAATTATTCATCTAGATCGATCCGGCTAGTTCTGCTGTGACGCCGTAAGGACGAAATCATATTCCACAGACCAATAAGGATTTGAAATGTTTAGCTTGGCCGCTTTCTCAACATCATCATGATGCTCAAAATTCCCAATCAAGCTTTGTTTGACGCCGAACACGGCATCTTTTGTCAGATAGGGGTCATCGTTGACAAAAATATGGGTTGTGACGGTCTCAAATCCCGGCGCTGATACGATATAATGAAGATGAGCCGGCCGAGTATTGCCACGGTTGAGGCCTAGCAGTAATTTTCCGACCGGCCCATCCTTGGGAATTCCATAATAACAAGGTTTGATTGAGCGATAGAAATAGCGACCGTCCGCTCCGGTTTTATAGATCCCCCGCAAATTATGCTCGGGCTGGACGTCCGGCTGCTGGTTATCATAAAATCCATCGTGGCTCGCCTGCCATGTATCAATGACGGCTCCCTTGATAGGATTACCATCAACGTCAACAACCCGTCCTGAAGCATAAAGCGGCTCGCCTTTCCCATCATCTGAAATGCTGCTTCCCATTTCTCGATGCGGTACGTCCTCTACGTGGAATGGCCCGAGAACTGTATTTTCTGTTGCCCCTTCAGGGCGGCGCGTGTTGATGGCATCAACTAACATCGACACTCCTAAAACATCAGAAAGTAAAATCCATTCCTGCCGCTTATCGTCACAAATTTGCCCTGTGGCGGTAAGGAACCAAATTGCCCGCTCCCATTCGTCATAGGTAGGTTCGATTTCTTTCACTGCAGCGTGAAGGTGCCGAACGAATACCTCCATAACTGCTGCCAGACGTTTATCATTTGCATTTTTGATCCGTGCAATGACAACATCTGCTGAATTTTCTTCTGTAAAATAATCGATCGGATCCATTGTCGGTTTCCTTTTCCCCATTTTTTGCCATTGAGCCACAATAGTTTCGGCCAAGAGATGTTTCTATTTGCAATTATAACGAAACCCAAAATATTAAAAAATAATGATATTTAAGATTTACATATCATTTTGATATAGTAAATTTCCAATCTTCACGTTACCTGCCCATGAGCAATCTTCGTTTGATGCTGAAGATTCCGCAGGACTAACAGTTCGTCTGGTGTTGGTCGGAGTGTGGTCGCAACGTTTTCTGAAAAACGCACTTGCCATCCACACGTTTCTTGCACTTGTTCGCGTGTAACGCCTGAATGTAAGGACGATACCGTGAATTCTTTGGTTACAAGATCAGGCTTCCAGATCGCGAGATCGGTGACAAGCAGGCTAGGCCCTTTTGTTGTGATACCAAACTCGTGGCGCTCGTCGTTCCCAGCACCGTGGCCGTAGGACGTAAAGAAATCGATTTTTTCGACCATGCCCCGCAAAGATTGCTTCATTGTTATGAATATTTCACCGCAAGAAGTTGCTATCTCCGGAGCGCCGCCCCCTCCTGGCAGCCGCGTCTTAGGATTTTTATAATCGCCAATAATTGTTGTATTGATGTTGCCAAAGCGATCCATTTGGGCTGCCCCCAGGAATCCAATAGAAATCCTCCCTCCCTGCAACCAATAACGAAACATTTCTGGCACCGAAACTGTTGTAACGGCGGTTTCGCAAAGCTCCCCGTCACCAATGGAAAGTGGCAAAACCGAGGGTGCGGTTCCAATAGTTCCGCTTTCGTAAATTAAAGTTATGTCTGGAGCATGTGACAAGCGCGCAACATTGCATGCCGCGGAGGGTGCACCGATGCCGACAAAACAGACGTCTTCATTCTTTAGAGCTCGTGATGCAGCGATGATCATCATTTCGTCTGCAGTGAAAGCAAAATCGGTCATACTATCCTCCTGAACTTTGCAACTCGGTCGTTTAAATCTTCCGGCATCGCATCCAGAACAAATTCCGTCATCCAGGAAAGGAAGTGTTCTCGATCTGATGCAATTTCATCCCATTGAATATAACTCGCGTTGTCACGTTCATAGTAACCGTGGGCATATGATGGATGGGCACCGCCTGGAACGACAGAAACCGCAGAAATTGTCCAGTTAGGGAGAATGCAGGCATTAGGATGAATATCATCGAAGTCCTCTACAATCTCTTCGACCGTGACAACCGCACGCTTTGCCGCCAGAGCCGCTTCTTTTTGAACGCCAATAATTCCCTCGATGAGGACATCACCCTTGCGATTTGCCTTTTGCGCGTGGATAAAAGTAACGTCTGGGTTGAGAGCTGGAACCGCGGCAAGTTCTTCGCCCGTAAACGGGCATCGGATAGACTTAATATTGGCATTTACGTCTTTCAGGCCTGCCCCACGGTACCCTCGAAACACGGCAAAAGGTAGTCCTGACGCACCTGCTTCATAGGCATTGGCCATAGCTGCATGGGAATGCTCCTCAATTGAAAGTGGCGCCGGCCATGCGTTCTCAACTGCATCCCGAAAGCGCCGCAATAGACCGACACCCGGATTTCCCGCATAAGAAAAGATCACCTTTTTGGCCATACCCATTCCAATCATTTGGTCATAAACGATATCAGGTGTCATCCTGACCAAAGTAAGATTGGTAAATTGCTGTCGTATAGCTTCATGTGCCGCAGCATGCGGAATGAGATGTGTAAATCCCTCGAAAGAGACAGTGTCCCCGTGGTTAAGATTTTGCGAAACCGCGTCGGTAAGGCTGAGAAAATTTGTCATCTGTATTATTTTCGATACCTAAATGTTGTTCTTGATTAAGTATAGGTGGTCTGTTTAATATGAAAAAATAATGTTCGAGATGATTTAGATAACAATTTGGTATGTACGTAGATCCACGACATCTCATGCAATTAGCCACGATCATTGATGCCGGTGGCTTTACCGAAGCGGCGGCTCGATTAGGCACGACGCAACCGGCTCTTTCGCGTACTATAATAGAGCTAGAGAAGCGTCTAGGTGAAATGCTATTTATTCGTAGGCGGCGACCACTTCAGCCAACGCCAATCGGATTGATGCTCGCCGAACAAGGCCGCGCAATTTCTTCTGCGACGGCAAAAGCGTCTGAACGAATTGAGCAGTTTCGGGACGGTCAGGAAGGATCCATCCGGATTGGTGGTCCGCCTTACTTTATGGATGCAATGGTGTCCGGCACAATTGCCGACTTTCAAGCCGTCAATCCGGGAGTACGAATTGATCAGATCAATGGTTATACGGCTGATTTAATCGCACTGGCGCGGAGTGCGCAGATTGATCTTGCAATTTGCCCAATTGATCTAATGAACCATGATCTTGATTTCGAATTCATTCCGTTGATTGAATCTCGTAACATTATTGCCTGCCGTCACGATCACCCACTCGTCTGCGAACCACATCTTACAGCCGAAATGCTCGTGTCCTATCCATGGATCGCACCCCCCCCGAATAGCCCTCTATTATCAGACTTAAAAAGTGCGCTTTTGTCCATGGGTGCAGACCGTATTCAGATCAATTATTCTGCAACAACACTAGCAAGCGTCATCAATCATCTTAAAAGATCAGAATGCCTGACAGTCCTACCGTATTCCGTTGTTTTCTCTTTACGAGATGTAGGAGACATTAAAGCACTTCCGCTGGAACTTGATCATCCAAAAAGATTTATAGGTATGCTTAGATCAAATCTTGTCGCAAAGACGCCTGCCATTGACCGGTTTTCAGAATTTCTCGTTACGAGTTTTAAAGAGAGCCAGGATTTAATCCGGCGCCACGAAAATGTAGTTGTTTGGGGACGTTAGAGCTTCGTCTATATAACGGCCTCAACCATCTTAAATCAAACAATCATATGCCATGAAAAGCAGCATGTTCATGCGCGGGCGGTTTTTCGGACTTGATGATTTAATTCGTCCAAGGGTGTTGTCACATTAACTTTTGTCTCCGGCTTCATTTGATCGATCTCACCTCAAGCAATGTCGCGCTGCAGCATTTGGCATTTGGGCAACTGCAAGCGCTGCAGCTTAAATATTTTTATTGAGCCTTCTCTGCGCCTTCCGCAAGTTAATGTGACAATGCCATCAAGGACATGCTTGTGCAGATTCAAAAACATGAAATTTCCATGATGAAAACCACATAAGGGTTTTAGTATCTAATGTCGAAGCGGGTGTCACCACGGCAAAGCCTTGCAACTGTTTGAGAGCCAATCTACGAAGAGACGTACTTTAGCAGAGAGGTGGCGGTTTTGCGGAAAGATGGCGTGAATAATGAGCTCAGGATCGGTGTGGTATTGAGGGAGAACGCGTATCAGTTGGTTTGAATCCAGGTATGTGGCTACAGAAAAAATTGGCAATACAGCCACGCCTATTCCTTCAAGGCAGGCCTCCAACATCATCTCCGCGCTATCGGTTGCGAATACTTTGTTGAGTTCTGTACTGCCTTTAACACCATTTTCATCAATGTGACGCCATTCATTGATATTACCGTGTTTACTGAAAAGGACCGCGGGAAGTTTTAATAGTTCATTTGGAATTTCAGGTATACCATGATGACTAAGAAAGGCCGGACTGGCGCATAGTATAATTGGGCAAGGCGCTAGTTGCCGAGCGATAAGAGACGAATCCTCCAATGTTCCGATACGAACAACCACGTCGTACCCTTCACCAATGACATCTACTTTTCGATCATCAAAATCGATCTCCATTTGAACCTCAGAATACGCCTTCACGAAAGCCGCAATTGGCTTTGTTAGATATTGTTTTCCAAACGTCGTTGGCACATTGACTTTCAAATGACCCGTTGGCGAACTTTTTAAATCTTGGATTTGACGTTCAACTTCGTCGAGATCATCGAGGGCAATACGAGCGCGATTATGAAAAATTTCGCCTTCTTCTGTCAAAGAAATCTGTCGCGTTGTTCGGTGAAGTAACCGTACACCCAACTGATCTTCCAATGCTTGCACCTGTTTGCTGAGCGCCGGACCTGTCATGCCCATTGAGCGTGCGGCCCCCGCAAAACTTTGATGTTTCACAACGGTAAGAAAGATAGAAATACGCGAAATATGATCCATATTAGTTCCTTTATGGAATTAATCATATTAGCACAATATATATTATCATTAATATTGGAACCTATATATTACAACCCATCAGAACAATGATAATCCAATTTACCTTCTTATGGAGAAGATCAATGACTACATATGACACTAGTCCACAAAACTACGGTGCGTTTACATTGCGCATCGCATTAGGAAGCATTTTGTTAGCCCATGGTCTACTAAAGGTATTTGTATTTACTATTCCTGGTACTATCGGTTTTTTTGAAAGTATCGGGCTACCCGCTATTTTTGCCTATTTGACTATCCTAGGTGAATTGGTTGGTGGGATCGCATTAATATTTGGATTTTATTCACGCTTAACGGCACTCCTTAGCCTTCCAATATTGATTGGCGCGACATGGGCACATATTGGCAATGGTTGGGTGTTTAGTAACGCTGGTGGCGGTTGGGAATTTCCGGCTCTTTTGGTCGTTCTTGCCGTCACTGTTGCAATGCAGGGAAATGGAGCATTTGCGTTCCGCACGTTACCGATCATTGACAGACTAGTTCCGGACGCTCTCAAAGTTTAATCAGATAATTAGTAAAAATGGAAAATTTATTATGATTACAATTAATCCATATGAAGAGTTAGGTCATGCACAGCATGGCTGGCTCGAAGCACGGCATCATTTTAGCTTCGCTGAATATCATAATCCCAAACGGATGGAATTTGGGGCCCTCCGCGTGATCAACGACGATGTTATAAAAGCAGGAACGGGATTTGATACGCACCCTCATCGGGACATGGAAATTATCACTTATGTTCGCAAAGGTGCAATTACCCATCGCGATAGCCATGGCAATAAAGGGCGGACTGAAGCCGGTGATGTGCAGGTGATGAGCGCTGGGCGCGGTGTCTTCCATTCCGAATATAATTTGGAAGATGTCGATACCAACATCTACCAAATATGGATCCAACCAAATAAACGCGGTGTCGATCCGGACTGGAATAGCCATGCTTTCCCGAAAGATCCGGTAAAAAACAAACTATCTCTTTTAGTGTCAGGAAACGGTGAAGCGCCACTTTCTATCCATCAAGATGCTTATATTTATGCAGGTAGATTAGAGAAAGCTACAATTATTGACCACCCGATTATCCATCAAATCTATTTACTTGTCTCCGAAGGCTGCCTCGAAATAAACGGACGGGAAATTAGAAAAGGCGACGGCGTCCAAATTACAGATAGGCAATCGTTTAAGATCAAGGCCTTATCAGACGCTGAAGTGTTGGCCATTGATGTCCCGAATTCTTACTCCAAATAACGGGATTGTCACATTAACTTAGTGGCGAGAAAATCGATGCTGAACTAATCTCCACCGATGCAAAAGATCTCATATTCTCGGCATCGCTTCGCGCCTTGTATCATTCAGCATGCAGTCTGGCTGTACGCTCATTTTACGTTGAGTTATCGGATTGTAGAAGACCTGCTGGCCGAACGAGGCCTGGATATTTCGTACGAAACGGTTTGGCAATGGTTCCAGAAATTCGGTACACCAATTGCACGAAATCTGAGATCTTCCCGCCCTATTCCCAATGACATATGGCATCTGGATGAAATGGTCATCAACATCCGAGGAAAGCGCCATTTCCTTTGGCGTGCCGTTGATAGCGAAGGAGAAGTGCTGGATTTCCTTGTACAGCCAAAACGAAACGCTAAAGCTGCCTTGAAACTGATGCGTAAACTACTCAAGAAACAAGGCAATGCGCCAACCCACATGGTAACAGATAAATTTAAATCTTATCGCAAAGCGTTTCGAACTCTGGACTTGAATGCTGAGCATATTGATAACAAACGGTTCAATAATTGGGCGGAAAATTCTCATCTTCCTGTCAGACGAAGAGAGCGAAAAATGCAGAAGTTTAATTCACCCGGATCTGCTCAAAGATTTCTCAATATACATTCAGCCACTTACAATAGCTTTTACGTCCAACGTCACCTAAGAAATCGATCTCACCTCAAGCAATGTCGTGCCGCAGCATTTGACGTTTGGGCGACTGCATGCGCTGCAGCTTAAATATTTCTATTGAGGCTTCTCAGCGCCTTCCGCAAGTTAATGTGACAATGCCACAGAATTAGCTGTCGGTTTCCGTACGCTTGGCGAGAGTCATACTAATCGACACTAAAATCAAAGATAGAGCCGCTATTTTCTGCCATGTCAATTGGTCCCCCAGGAGAATAACGGCTGATGAAACGCCAACGATTGGCGCCAGCAATGTCGCGATAGCTGCAACTGTCGCTGGCAATCTATCGACTAATATAGTCCACAATGTGTAGCAAACTACCATAGGACCAACAGTGTGATATAGAAGTGTCAGTAAAACTGAGGCCGATGGCACGCTTTGTTCCCAAGGTGGTTCAAATAGTAGGACAAGCGGCCAACACACGATGCTGGAAACAGCAAGGAACCATACTGTCAGAGGCAATGCCGATAAACTCCAAGTACGGGACTTTAAAGCAACATTTCCAAGCGCCCAGGTAAAAGCAGCAAAAAACATAATGACTGGACCAGTTGGATCGCTTAACAAGGCGCCAAAGTTTTCGGATGCGAGAACACCAATACCAGCCATACCTAAAACCAACGCGACTTTGTGCTGTGCCTCAAGGTTTTCGCCCAATACAACCGAAGCAAATACCGCTGTCAGCGCGGGCATAGTATACGCAATAATAGCTGCTTTAGAAGTTTCCGTTACCATCTGGCCAAACGCGGTCAAGATATTGAAACCAAAAATAATTAAGAGCCCTGTGATAACGATTGGCAGAACGTCACGGGTTGCGGGCAACAAATTCTGGCCTCGCACATAAGCAATGAATGCTAATATAATGGCGGCAAATAGGAACGCAATTGCTCGGATCGTAAACGGCGGCATTTCGGTTAACATGAATTTGACTGCTGGCCAATTTAGTCCCCACAAGAGACCAATCAAAACAACAAACATAATAGATGAGTATCCAGACCGACCCAGCAAATTGAATTCTCCACGGTTTAGGTGTGCCTTAAATCAAGATGTCTAAGGTGGCGGACTAAAGGCAAAGTAGGTTAGATACTCACCTTTGGTATTTGACAAAGGGCGTCAATTTTGCAACCTTATCATAGAGCTTTCGACCTGCCTCGTTGAAATCCTGAGTAAGCCAGTAAACCTGTGAACAATTGTGCAAATCAGCTTTTTCATAAACTGCCTCTATCAGCGCACGACCTACGCCTTTTCCACGCAGATTTGACGTGGTGAAGAGATCGACCAAATAGCATCTAGGCTCAGGATGCCACGTATGAGCATGAAAAACATAAGTGGTAAATCCAATCAGTTCACCTGATTCACCTTCACATACCAGACAAAAAGGACCATTGGCATCAGGCTCCATAAAACGTTGCCATGTGTTTTCCGTTGTTTCCGTCAAGTCCACTTCATAATAATTTTGGTAACCTTTCCACAAAGGATCCCATCCTTCACGATCACCGATTTTAACTCTTCGTATTGTCACAACTTAGTTCCCCTACTTTGTAAGTAATTTCGTAATACTTGTGAGCACCACCGGCGCTGAAATATTCTAATTGAACGCAGTTTTCTAGGTGTTGTCACATTAACTCAATACTTGCCTAATTTAACTTTATTGTAGAAATACAGAACCCATAAATTCATTAAAAACAACACCCGCATTTTAACGGGCATCGAGATATTGCGATTAAAAAGTTAATGTGACAATACCGTCCGATGGTTATTGTGACGGATAAGCTTCGCTCCTATCGAGCAGCAATGAAAGAAATAAGCAACGCGGACCGACAGGAAACCGATCGGTGAGTGAACAGTCGAGCTGAAAATTCGCATCTACCTTTCCGACGACGAGAACGCGCGATGATCAAATTCAGGAGTGAGAAATCTCTTCAGAAATTCGTCTCTATTCATTCTTCAATTCATACTCATTTTAATTTGGAACGCCATCTCACTTGCCGACAACAATTCAAACTTAATTGAGAAGCTGCTCTTGCAGACTGGCGTCAGTTCGCTGCCTGAAAAGTTACACTGCGCTTCTTTTTAGCGCTTGGATATTTTACTCTGGCAGTGCCTTCTTGACGCCTACCGTAAGTTAATGTGACAACGCCGGATTGTTTGCGGAACAACAAAGACGATGTTTGCTTTTTGCTGCTAGAAAAGCCTTTATTATGGAAAGTTCATCGACTAAAAATTGTGGTATTGTTCTAGACATGTCTGTAGATGAGGTCATGCGTGAATGGCCGCAAACTATCCAAATCTTCGTCAAGAATCATATGTTATGTATAGGCTGCGCGCTGGCAACATACCACTCTGTCGATTACGCAGCTAAGGAACACGATCTGGATACCGTCCAGCTTCTATTAGACCTTAACAATGCCGCGACCGCCCCTAGTGAGTGACTATTTAGAACGATCCCCAGCCGCAATTATGGCTAGCTGATGGCCTTCCAACACTGTAATTCTTTTTCTTTCACTGGTTAATATTCCGTGCTGTTCCCAGGAACTTAATAGCCGGGAAACAGTATGCAAGGTTGTTCCGGTCATTTCTGAAATATCCTTACGAGAGATAGGAAAATCTATAAGGATTCCCTCATCAGTTTTTCGGCCTGTTTGTTGTGCAAGATTCAAAACCGCATTCGCAACCCGCTGCTCCACTCGCTCTGTTGACAATTCAACAAGCCGCTCCTGCGACTCTTGCAAACGCGCGCCCACCGTTTGATAGGTATTGGTCGCGAAAGTCGGATGCTTTTTCGTAATGACATTCCAATAATTATCGGACCATGAAAGTACGATGCAATCAACGGCCGCCACGGCGTTGGCTGGATATTTGTTCAGGCCGAGGGCTTGCGCGATGCCAAACAATTCGCCGCTGCAAATATAGCGGACAATAATTTGATCACCTTCGGCGGTTAAACGAGAAACACGAACATACCCATCAAGTAAGAGGAAAAACGAATGTGCATCCCCACCCTGATTGAAAATGGCCTCACCTTTTTCATACCTTCTGGACCTTGCATCAGTCAAAAGTTGTTTCAAGTCTGCAGCTTCGATTCCCCGAAAGGAAGGAATACCCGCAACTAGTGAAACATCGAGTGCCGACATAGAATTCCTTTACCATGTTTGTTAAAGCGCAAATTCAAATTTTATTGATCTGATAGGTTTCTGTATCAGGATAAGTATTTATTCCAAAGGATACAGTATGCGCAAGACCGCTGCCTTCGCAACGCTTATAACTGCTCATTCCCTTACGGAAAAGATATTTTCACGCCCAATTTCGTAAGGTTTCTAATGACAACTCCAAAATTAAAAAACTATCAAGGCCCTGCCCTCCTCAGTTACGGCTACAAACCGTTCTTTTTCTTTGGATCGTTGTATTCCGGATTTTCAGTTGTCCTGTGGCTTCCTCTTTTTTACGGGGAACTGGAACTTGCGTCAGAATTTGCCGCTGTCGACTGGCATATCCACGAAATGTTTTTTGGTTTTCTTGCTGCGGTCATAACGGGCTTCCTCTTCACTGCTGTGCCAAACTGGACTGGCAGGATGCCGGTTCGGGGATGGCCGCTTTTTATACTGGTCCTCATATGGCTGGCGGGGCGCATTGCTGTGACATTCTCTACTCATATCGGCTGGTTTACCGCGATGAGTATTGACCTTCTCTTTATCGCGAGCATCCTGGGCGTGCTGGCAAATGAGATTATATCAGGGAAAAACTGGCGAAATCTCACGGTGCTCTATCCCTTAATCTTGTTACTCTTCGCAAATGCCGGTTTTCATCTTGAAGCCCATTATTCGGACATAAGCGATGTCAGCCGTAGATTGGCAATGGCAGCGGTTATTCTATTAATCATGATCATCGGCGGCAGAATTATTCCAAGCTTCACGCGTAACTGGCTGGTGCGGGAAAACCCCGGTCGATTACCCATTACCTTCAGCCGCTTTGATTTGCTTAGCATTGCCTTTAGCGCGGTTGCACTTGCTGTTTGGGTCATATTCGGCACAGGAGATTTACCCGCTGTCCTGATGGCCATTGCCGCCGTCTTGCAGGTTATTCGGCTCTTCCGTTGGGCGGGAGACAGAACGTTGAGGGAGCCACTGGTGACGGTGCTGCATGTGAGTTACTTTTTTATCCCTATCGGGTTTTCCCTTATTGCATTCAACAGCTTCGCTCCCGAATTTGTTAGTCCTCTCGTTGGAATCCATGCGTTGGCGATCGGCGCCGTTGGTGGCATGACCTTGTCCGTCATGCTCAGGGCAACACTCGGTCATTCCGGGCAAGTAATAACAACTGGAAAAATGGCAAAGGCAATCTTCGCATCTGTCTTCCTTGCTGCCTTTTGCCGCATCATTGCTGAATTTGATGAAAACAACATTGATCTATGGCTCAATTTGTCCGCAGCCACGTGGTTTTTCGCCTTTGTTGGCTTCGGCCTTTCTTTTGCGCCTCTTTTCCTGAAGCAAAAACCCGGGAGTTGATCGCACATAATTCCTCGAGAAGTTTGTTTTAGATCAATTAAGCGTCTCACATTTTCCCGTATTCATAGGGCCTACCTGAAGGATCTTGCATTTTGCCGTGAAAACCACGGCGTTCCGAAGACGGTACTGAAATTGGACAATGGGTTTTGTATGATGTGTCGACTTCCAAAAATCAGGGATTTGCGAGCCGTTCTTTTGCTGCTACTTGTCGGTATTTTTGGATCATTTCTGAGCATTAACCTTGTTCGTGGGGGAGAAATTCAGAATATATCCGGGTATCTGGCCGATATCCCACCTGCTGAATTATTTGAAGGGGCTACCGGTTACGGCGATCAACTTGAGAATATTCCAATCATCCCCGTCCTTAAAGATGCGGACATTGTGGGATATACCTTTCTGAACACAGATTTTGTAAGTGCCATAGGATATTCCGGTAAGCCGATCGTTGTAATAATAGCAATGGCCAAAGATGGCATCGTATCCGCTGCAAGATTACTCGATCATGCCGAACCAATTATTCTGTCCGGGATCCCTGAGCAAAAGATCATAGATTTTATTGCCGGATACAACGGCATCGACATTATCACTCTGGCGCAAGAAAAAGGGGGTGAACCGCCCCCCGTAGATATTGTTTCAGGCGCCACTGTTACCGTCATGGTTATTGACGACAGCATCAAGCGTGCCGCCGTTCGGGCCGCCGCCGCACTTGGTCTGCGCGGCCTCAAAAGCCGGTCCACAACACCCAGGGTAAAAAAATCTCTAGTGCCCGGTGAGACGACCACCGAAGACTGGCAAACCCTTGTCGGAGACGGCTCCGTACGCCGCTTGCATATTAGTGTTGGTAACGTGAATAAAGCGTTTGAAACACAGGGCAATGCCAAAGCCATTGGGCGACCGGAAAAAGGCGTTGACGAAGAGACTTACATAGATCTTTACGCCGCTTCGCTGGCCATTCCGAGCATTGCGCTGAGCCTGCTGGGTGAGCGCGAGTATGCCAATCTGCAGAAGAAATTGAAGCCAGATCAACAGGCATTTCTGATTATGGGAAGTGGTCGATATTCCTTCCGCGGATCAGGCTATGTCCGGGGTGGAATTTTTGATCGTATCCAGGTTGTTCAATCCGGCGAAGCCTTCAGATTTACGGACCGCGGATATAAAAACCTGGGTCGTGTGGCAACGGAAGGCGCTCCGGATTTCAAGGAAGTCGCTCTGTTCCGTACCCCCAAAGGGGCAATTTTTGACCCTACCGAACCGTGGCAGCTGCAATTGCTGCTGCAACGCGCAATCGGGGCTCTGGAAAAAGTCTTCGTCGCTGCCGATCTAGATTACCAGTTACCGGCAAAATATGTCAAAACGAAAACGCCCCCCGCGCCCGTTACCACGTCATCACAAATCGACAATCTGGAAGATATCGCCGCCTCAAATGCTCTGTGGCAGCGTATCTGGAAGCAGAAAATTCCTGAAATTACCATTTTGGTTGCTGCCATCGTCCTATTGACCGCTTTGTTTTTTGTTCAAAATCAGATTGTCCAGCGCCGGGTTCTAACCGATCGCATTCGGATTGGGTTTCTGATTTTCACCTTGTTCTTTATCGGGTTTTACGCGCAGGCCCAGCTTTCCGTTGTTAATATTCTTGTCTTTGCCAACGCCCTGCTGTCAGGTTTCCAGTGGCAGTTCTTCCTGATGGAACCCCTCATCTTCATTCTCTGGTGCTCGGTCGCTGTTTCCCTGATATTTTGGGGGCGCGGTGCGTTCTGCGGATGGCTATGCCCCTTTGGCGCGTTGCAGGAGCTGACGAACAAACTCGCCAAGCTGGTAGGCATAAAGCAGATCACAGTGCCCTGGTGGCTGCATGAACGGCTATGGCCGATCAAGTATATCATCTTCCTCGCCTTGCTCGGCTTGTCTGTCTACTCTCTGCATCTGGCAGAAACGCTTGCGGAAATTGAGCCTTTCCGGACGTCAATTATCCTGCGGTTCATGCGCGGTTGGCCATACCTGATGTTCGTTTTTTCTCTGCTTTTTGCCGGCCTGTTCATTGAGCGCTTCTTCTGTCGCTATCTCTGCCCGCTTGGGGCGGCATTGGCGATACCGGGCAAGCTCGCTATGTTTAACTGGCTCAAACGCTATAACAACTGCGGCGACCCCTGCCATAAATGCGCACAGGAATGTATGGTTCAGGCCATTGATCCACGGGGCAATATCAATCCAAATGAGTGCCTCAACTGCCTGCATTGCCAACAGCTCTATTACGACCAGGACGCCTGCCCGGTTGTTATCCATGCACTCGCCAAATCCCGAAAAATGGGAGCGTCAATAAAAGTTTCCGATATTGGTGAAGATCCACTGTACCGAAAACCGCGGCGGCTCAACGAAACCAGAGGAATCGATTGAAAATCACGTGAAACAAACTTTTTAAATTTTTCATAAGGAGAACAGATATGACTGATGACACTTTAAAAATGGCGGATGTATCCCGTCGATCACTGTTAAGTGGTTCCGCCGTCGCCGCAGGATTAGGTGTTGTAGGCGGGGTCGGTTTGCTGCCGATCCCAACCGCTCATGCCGCTGGCGCAAAAAGCGATGTGGCGCCCGGCGATCTAGATGAATATTACGGCTTCTGGAGTGGCGGACAGTCTGGTGAAGTAAGGATCCTGGGGCTTCCCTCCATGCGTGAACTGATGAGAATTCCTGTATTCAACCGCTGCAGTGCAACAGGATGGGGACAAACAAATGAAAGCATAAAAATACTAACCGAAAACATGCTTCCGCGCGAAACAGCATTCTGGAAAGACAAAGGCGGTTTTCCATCAAATGGTGATACCCATCATCCCCATATGTCCTTCACTGACGGTTCTTATGACGGACGTTATATCTGGGTGAATGACAAAGCGAATACCCGGGTTGCCCGAATTCGTATGGATATTATGAAAGTCGACAAAATTATTTCCGTGCCCAACGCCGCAGATATTCATGGCTTACGCCCACAAAAATTCCCGAAGACCAAATATATTTTCGCCAATGGTGAACATCGCGTACCGCTTCCAAATGATGGAACCGTTCTCGATGACCCATCTAAGTATCACGCGGTATTTTCCGCGATTGATGGCGAGGAAATGACGGTACCTTGGCAGGTCATCGTTGATGGTAACCTCGACAATGTCGATGCGGATTATCAAGGTAAATATGCGGTCGCCAGTTGCTACAATTCCGAAGAAGGCGTCACTTTGTCAGAGATGACCGAGAATGAGCAGGACTGGGTCGTTGTTTTTGATATTGCCGCAATTGAGGCCGGTGTAGCCGCCGGCGATTTCAAGAAATATGAAGGAGATGTACCGGTACTGGATGGCCGCAAAGGGTCAAAATACACCCGTTACATACCCATTTCAAACAGCCCACATGGTGTCAATGCCTCACCAGATGGCAAATACATGATGATTAATGGAAAATTATCACCGACCGTATCAGTTATCGAAATGGCCAAGCTCCCTGCCCTTTTTGCAGATAAGATCAAGCCAAGGGACGCGGTTGTCGCTGAGCCGGAACTGGGTCTTGGCCCGCTTCACACCGCATTTGACGGACGCGGCAATGCCTATACAACGCTGTTCCTCGATAGTCAGATATGCAAATGGGATATCGACAAGGCTATCCGGAGTTTTTCTGGTGAAAAAGTCGATCCAATCGTACAAAAAATCGATGTCCAGTATCAACCAGGCCATAACCACACTTCGATGGGCGAAACAAAGGATGCCGACGGCAAATGGCTGATCTCGTTGAACAAGTTTTCGAAAGATCGATATATCAATGTCGGACCGTTGAAACCAGAAAGCGAACAGTTGATCGATATTTCCGGTGACGAAATGGTCATTGTTCATGATGGCCCGACGTTTGCCGAGCCTCATGACTGTATTATCGTTCAGCGTTCCATAGTCAATCCGGATAACATATATAACCGCGAAGATCCGATGTTTGATGCGATCAAGGCGCAAGCCAAAGCAGACGGCATCGAGGATTTGGAAGATGCTGATACGGTCATTCGGGATGGCAACAAGGTACGAGTTTACATGTACTCCGCTGCGCCTGCTTTTTCTCTTGATCAGTTCACGGTAAAGCAAGGTGATGAAGTCACTGTTATCATCACCAATATCGATGATGTAGATGACCTGACCCATGGTTTTACAATCTCCAACTACGGTGTAGCCATGGAAATAGGGCCGTTGCAGACGGCTTCTGTGACATTCACCGCGGATGCCCCAGGTGTGCATTGGTTCTATTGTCAGTGGTTCTGCCATGCTCTGCATATGGAAATGCGCGGGCGTATGCTCGTCGAGCCCGCATAACATCATGCAACGCCAAAGGACATATCTTTGGAAACTAAAGGTCGCGGCGACTACCCTTGTCGCCGTGGTCCTCATGCTTACCTGTGCGCAAGCGCGGGAGATTTACGTCAAAACAGATCTGACCGGAGCGATCACGGACGCCAAGGACGGCGATACGCTTTTTATATCCGGCGGCATCTTTTATGGGCCGCTGATACTCTCCAAGTCTATTTCCCTGATCGGCGTGAACAATCCCACGATCATGGGTAATCAAACAGGCAGTGTGATCACTGTTACCGCGCCCAATACTGAAATTCGCGGGCTAACAGTAACCGGCTCCGGGCTTTCGCTCGAAACACAGGACAGCGCAATTTTTCTCGAAAAAACAGCAACTGGTGCGGTCGTCGACAATAATAATATTTCCAACAATCTGATCGGGATTTATGTTTCCGGTGCCAAAAACTCTCTGATCCGCGACAATCGGATAACGGGGCGACAGGACTTGCGCGTAAATGAACGTGGTAATGGTATCCAGATATGGAATGCGCCCGGCACTATTGTCGAAAAAAACAGCATTCAGTTTGGTCGCGATGGCATCTTTGTGACGACCAGCAAAAGAAATATCTTCCGGGACAATCGGATGCAAGATCTGCGCTTCGCCATTCACTATATGTACACGAACAAAAGTGAAGTAACTGGCAATTACTCCAGTCGAAATACTGTTGGTTATGCTCTGATGTCGTCGACAGATTTGCTAGTTGAAGGAAATATCTCGGACGGAGATCGCGACCGCGGCTTACTCTTTAATTACACTAATAAAATTGTTGCCCGGCGAAACATCGTCATGGGTGGACCTGAAAAATGCGTCTTTATCTACAATTCAAACAAAAACCTTTTTACGGAAAATCTTTTCTCAGACTGCGCCATAGGTGTGCATTTTACGGCAGGGTCTGAGCGCAATATCATGACGGGCAACGCGTTTATCAATAACCAGGCCCAGGTTAAGTATGTGGGGACAAGATGGCTGGAATGGTCGGATGGCGGGATCGGTAATTACTGGTCCGACCATGCCGCCTTCGATTTGGACCGCAATGGTCTGGCTGACAGTATCTATAGACCTAACGACCTAACGGACCGCATTATTTGGCAGTTCCCGTCAGCGAAGTTGTTGATAAATAGCCCAGCCGTGCAGCTTCTCAAATATGCGCAAGCCGCCTTTCCAGCTTTGCATCCGGGCGGCGTCATTGATAGCAATCCGCTCATGCAAATACCATCGGAACTGGCAAGGGAGGTCAGAAAATGAAGATGGAGAAATCTCCCGTCATTGGCCTCACGGAGCTCTGTAAGAATTACCGCACTATTTCTGCCGTTCAGAATATTAACCTATTGCTGTCCAGCGGTGAGTGTTTGGCCCTTGTCGGGCATAACGGCGCCGGAAAAAGCACCCTTATCAAAATAATACTGGGCCTCGTCAAGCCAACCTCAGGCAGGGTCCGGGTGCTTCGTACCAATCCTTCTGACAAATCGTTCAATCCAATGCGTCGACATATCGGTTTCTTGCCTGAACAGGTGCTTTTCCAGAAAACGCTGACGGGCCGTGAGACGCTGTCTTTTTATGCACGGCTAAAAGGACTACCCCACTTGGATTTCGAAAGCCTCCTGCATCGGGTAGATCTACTGGCGGCGGCAGATAGAAAAGTCGGCACCTATTCAAAAGGCATGCGTCAACGTCTCGGCATGGCTCAGGCGCTGATCGGGAATCCAAAGCTTCTCGTTCTGGATGAGCCAACTTCCGGACTTGACCCCATCGCCCGCCAGAACATCTATGAGATAATCGATGAAGAGAAATCAGCTGGTGCCACCGTGCTAATTTCATCTCACGTTCTATCAGAATTAGATGAGCGCATTGACCGAGTTGCCATCCTCAATGGTGGGCGCTTGGTTGCCGAAGGGTCTATTCCTTTTCTTCGGCAAAATATTGGGATGCCCGTGCAGATAACAGTGACGGCAGATCCTGCCGGCTGTGAAAAAATTTCGGGTTGCGCCCACTCAGATATAACAGTGATTAGGCTGGCAAAAGACAAACTCGTCTTTCGATGCTCGCCCGAAGAGAAACTTGCGCTTATGCGTCATATTTTAATCTCAAATACAAAAATCGCTGACATGGTGGTGACAGAGCCTACACTGGAACAAGTCTATACCGCCTATTCACGGCCCGACCAAATGGGAGGTTCGAATGACTAACATGTTGATTTTGGCGGCGAAGGAAATTCGTGACGGTTATAGAAACCGGTGGATCACTGTCATGACAATTATAATGGCAGGCTTGGCGTTCGTCCTGGCTCTACTGGGAAGCGCGCCCATTGGGACAACCAATATCAGTCCTCTGTCTGTCACTGTCGTCAGCTTGTCTTCTTTAAGCATCTTTTTCATTCCGTTGATTGCACTGTTGCTGTCCTATGATAGCATCGTCGGTGAGGAAGAAAGAGGTACCTTGACCTTGTTATTAGCGCATCCGGTTACACGACCGGCTATCGCAGTTGGAAAATTCACCGGGCAGCTTTTTATTCTGACTTTTGCCATTGTGGTCGGCTATGGCACGGCGACACTGGCAATTGCCGTGGCAGGTGACAGCGCATTTCTTGAGCAACAATGGAACACTTTCTTCAAGCTGCTGCTCTCATCCATTCTGTTAGGCGCTGTCTTTCTAGCCCTGGGTATGTTGCTCAGTATCTGGGCGAAAGAGCGCGGAACGGCTGCGGCCTGCGCCATCGGTATTTGGCTGCTATTCGTGGTCCTTTTCGACATGGTGCTTTTGGGGGTTCTAGGCGCAAGCGGGACGAATTTTTTAAGCGACAGTGCAATAAAATGGATCATGTTGGGAAACCCAACAGACGCTTATCGAATGTTCAATTTAACCTCTACCGATGAAACAGCAATATTGTCCGGAATGGCTGGTCTTCGAGGTGATCAAGAGGTTTCCGGCAGTGTTCTATTGGCTCTTCTGGCCATTTGGGTCGTTTTACCCCTCACTGCATCCTGTCTTTTGTTTCAAAGGAGATCAGTGTGAATTTAACAAAAAATGTTTGGCCTTTTGTGTTGATAGGTCTGCTTTTCGGATGCGACGAAGCGCCAACTACCCCGCCTTCACCTCAAGCCCTTACTGACGCGGCAACGGGTGTCTATTGCGGAATGATCCTAAGCGAGCATGAAGGACCAAAAGCTCAAATATTTGAAAAAGGGCGCGCAAGACCACTCTGGTTCACAGCCGTTCGCGACGCGCTCGCCTATACGAAACTACCAGGCGAGGCGCAAAGTATTGTCGCGTTTTATGTCCATGATATGGGCCAGGCAACAAGTTGGGAACAACCGCAGACTGACGGTATTTGGATGCAGGCTCAAAGCGCTTTCTTTGTAATAGAAAGCGTAAAGCGCGGTGGCATGGGAATGACGGAAGTGGTTCCGTTTGGCACTAAGAAAAAAGCAGAACAATTCGCTCAGCTATATGGCGGACGGGTTGTTTCCTATCCGGATATTCCAACCGACAGTCTGTTCCCGGAGCCTTTGGAGACTGGCAGTGCTTTGGTAAAAGAAAACGTGGAGAATTGATCCGATGACGCTACTAGACTCCCAAAAACCGAAAATTTCACGGCGTCAATTTGTTGTTATGGCAGGCGCGCTTGGCGCAGCGTCCACATTGCCATCTGGCGCTTCTGCTTTCGCGCGCCCTCTGCACCTGGTTAATTGGGCGGGGTCAGCGCTTGGCGCGAAAGCCTCAATTCAATTATATCATCCTGATCCAAGCTGGGCAGAGCTGCAATTGGCGAGATGCCAGAGAGAAATTGACCGTCTAGAAAGTTTGTTCAGCCTCTATCGGCCGCAGTCGGCGACCTGCCGTTTGAACAGAGATGGGTATCTTGACAATCCCGACATTGAATTCCTAAGCTTGCTCTCCAGGGCGATCGCTTTTTATCACCAAACGGATGGATTGTTCGATGTCACCGTCCAACCGCTTTGGGAGCTTTACGCTCACCATTATTCAAGCAGTTCGTCTGATCCTAAGGGGCCGACGAAAGAGAGTATTAACGCGACATTGGCGCGAGTAGGATCGGATCAAATCCAATTGGCACCGAGCCGCATTTCCTTCCATAAAAAGAAGATGGGCCTTACCTTTAACGGGATAGCACAAGGATATATTACAGATAGGATCACGGCCCTTCTGAAATCGGCAGGATTCGAGAACATATTGGTCTCGCTGGGAGAGAGCTCCGCCCTCGGCTTAAAACCAGACGGCCAGTTCTGGCGCGCCGGAATTATTTCTCCAATAGATGGGAGGACAATCGTTAAAACCGTCGACTTAAAAGACAAAGCTATCGCCACATCTGGAGGTTATGGCAGCCCGTTCTCTGCAAAATCAGAAACAAACCATATTCTCAATCCCTTGACCGGCAAAAGCACTGCCCCTAACAGATCTGTCTCCGTCATAGCGAAAACGGCCGTCAAGGCGGATATGGCCTCGACAGCGTTCTTGTTGATGCCAATAGAAAAACAAGAAAAACTGTTAAAACAACATAGTGATATTGAAGATGTCTTTTATCTATGAATAACTGCCAGGGGCATTGTCAGAGAAAAATGGCTTGAGCGGTGATGATAGTGGATTTACAATTTCTAAATGAAAGAACCATTCTGTTACTTCAAAACGTCTCCAGAAATCATTCTCTTCGCCGTCATGATGTATGCTCGATATCCACTTTCGTTGCGTCAGGTCGAAGTTATTCTTCATGAGCGTGGTATCGGTGGGAATATTGTCACATTAACTTCATGGAAAAGAACCCGACGTTGTATTAGTCTTCTTCGATGCAAAAGATCTCCTATCAGCGCCATCGTTTCTCGCCTCATATCATTCAGCAAGCCGTGTGGCTGTATGCCCGATTTACGCTGAGCTATCGAGATGTTGAAGATCTGCTTGCAGAAAGAAGTCTAGATATTTCCTATGAAACGGTTCGGCGATGGTTTCTGAAATTTGGAGCGCCCATTGCTCAAAACCTGAGATCCTCTCGCCCTTCTCCCAATGATATCGGGCTTCTGGACGAAATGGTCATAATTATTAGAGGAAAACGCCATTTTCTGTGGTGTGCCGTTGATAGTGAAGGCGAAACCCTGGATTTCCTCGTGCAACCTAGGCGAAACGCAAAAGCAGCCTTGAAACTAATGCGTAAACTGCTAAAGAAGCAAGGCTTCGCACCGTCGCGGATTGTGACGGATAAACTGAAATCGTATCACAAGGCGTTCCGAACTTTGGGCTTAGCCGCTGAGCACATTGACAACAAGCGATCGAACAATCGGGCAGAAAACTCGCACCTCCCAGTAGGACGAAGGGAGCGAAAAATGCAGAAGTTTAAGTCACCAGGATCTGCCCAGAGATTTCTCAATATTCACTCAGCCACTTACAATAACTTTTACGTCCAACGTCGCCTAATCAATCGAATTTAATTCAAGCAATTTCGTGCTGACGCTTTTCGTATTTGGACTAATGCATGTGCATCTGCCTGAAAAAGGTTTTTGGCACTTCTCTGCGTCTACAGAAAGTTAATGTGACAATACCTGTAAATCCATAAAATTATCCAATGTTACAAGCTTTCCAGTATCCCGATTTACTTTTTAGGTTGCGCTCGCAAGCATCGCGATCATTTTATCTCTCATAACAAATTTTTGCGGTTTACCTGTAACCGTCATCGGTAATTCTGAAACTATCCGGATATGTTTTGGGATCTTAAAGTGAGCAATCTGATTATCACAATAGGCTTTAATATCTCCATGCGTGAGCATTGCGCCGCTTTGTGGAACTATCCAGCCACATACTTCCTCTCCATATTTCTCATGAGGAATACCAAATACTTGCACATCCTGAATATCTGGGTGGGTGAACAGAAATTCCTCCACTTCCCGAGGATAGATATTCTCCCCCCCACGAATGATCATATCTTTAAGGCGGCCAACAATTGCACAATAACCCTCGTCATCTAGGATCGCCAAGTCACCGGTTCTCATCCATCCATCATCAACAATCGCGTCGTTGGTTTTTTCGACGTCATTCCAGTAACCCTGCATGACAGAATAACCGCGCGTCCAAAGCTCACCTTTTGTACCGGTTTGCGCAATATCGCTGTTCTCATCCATGATTTTTACTTCAATATTCGGATGGATACGACCAACAGTGGCGACACGTTTTTCTATGGGGTCGTCCACATTACTTTGAAAAGAAACAGGAGATGTCTCCGTCATACCATACGCAATTGTCACCTCCGACATATTCATTTTTGCCACAACCTGCTTCATAACTTCAGTTGGGCATGGCGCACCCGCCATTATCCCTGTCCGCAATGTTGTTAGGTCGAAATCATCTAAGTGCGGATGATCCAGCAAGGCAACGAACATTGTAGGAACGCCATAAAGTGCTGTGCATTTTGCTTCTGACACCGCAGAGAGGGTTTCTTCAGGATCAAATGCTTCACCAGGGAAAACCATACACGCTCCTTGCGTTACACAGCCAAGTGACCCCATCACCATTCCAAAACAATGATAAAGCGGAACCGGGATACAAAGCTTGTCTATCTCGGAAAAATTCATGCGACCAACGACATTTGACGCATTATTGATAATGTTGAAATGCGTCAATGTGGCGCCTTTGGGCGCACCGGTAGTACCTGAAGTAAATTGTATATTAATCGGATCATCCGGCGACAGGGATTTGGTAATTTCATCCAGTCGCAACTGCTGCGCCGGGCCTCCCATCTTAAGAACGTCCGGGAACGAATATATTCCGGTACCGGGATCCTCATGAATGCCTATGACGATTTTCAAATCCGGTAAGGCATTTGATACCAACTGCCCCCGCTCGCACGTGGCCAGTTCTGGTGCCAATGTTCGTACCATTTCCAGATAGTTTGAGCTTTTAAACTTTTCAGCAGCAATCAAGGCCTTGCACCCTGATTTCTTTAACGCGTATTCAAGCTCTGACAAGCGGTAGGCTGGATTGATATTAACAAGGATTAGGCCGATGCGGGCGGTCGCATATTGGGACAGTATCCATTCAAGATTATTCGGGGACCAAATCCCAATGCGATCACCTTTTTCAAGGCCGAGCGACAGCAAGCCCGATGCTAACAAATCAATTTTGCGGTCAAGATCGTAGTATGATAAGGCCACGTCCTGAGCTGGAATTAGCAGCGCTTCTCTGGGACCAAACTTTGTAACCGTCTCCCGGAACATCTCTGGGATCGTCTTTTTTATCAGCGGCTTTGACGTGTCTCCTGCAACATAAGACAGTCCATTTTCTGGAGAAATAATAACCTTCTCATATGTAGTCATTGCCATGGTTGAAATATTCGCTGACTGATTACTCATGGTATCTTCAAGAATAGACATCATTCCTCCTCCCTATCAGAAGCTTAACTGTTCCCAAGTATTTCGTTTTCAACATTATCATCAAGATCCGGCGTTGCACGCGTGGATCGTGCCGCTCCAAAGCCAAGGAAACTATCGACTTTCTCCGTATCTGAAAGTTCGTCTCGGGAAAGCGATCCCGTAATCTTACCCCGTTCGAGAACAAGTACTCTATCCGATAAATCCGCGATAAAATCGAAATTCTGCTCAACCAGCAAAATACCAAAACCTCGCCGCTTTCTTTGGCTAATGAGGGTATCAGCTATTTCATCAATTATCGAAGGCTGAATACCCTCTGTTGGTTCATCAAGTAAAAGAAATCCCGGGGACTGCATCAAACACCGCGCCAAAGCCAACAACTGCTGCTCCCCCCCTGAAAGCGCACCCCCCTCACGCTCGAGTAATCGTTCAAGACGGGGAAAATCAGACAAAACCTGGCCAATCGTATCAGCCTCGCTTCCCCGCCCTGTGTTTCGATAAGCAAACCTTAGGTTTTCTCTTACAGTGAGCTGGGGAAATATCCCGCGCCCCTGAGGCACATACCCTATCCCGAGGCGGGCCCTAGCATTTGTCGAATATTTTGTAATATCTGTTTTTGTGTACTCGATAGTTCCCGATTTTGTCGGCAAAAACCCCATTGCAGCTTTCAGTAGCGTGGTTTTCCCCATGCCATTATGGCCAAGGATGCCTACAATTTCATTTTCAAATACCTCTAAGTCTATGCCATGCAGCACCGGCACTTTGCCGTATCCGCTTGCAACATCTTTCATTCGAAACAGCATGTTTTTTTGCATTGCAGATTATGCCTTTTTCCCAAGGTACACATTACGAACAGTTTCATTTGACATGACAACATCCACATGATCGTCCATAAGGACGCGCCCTTGATGAAAAACCGTCACATTTGTCGCGATTGAGCGTATAAACTGCATATCATGCTCTACAATTATAATTGCCGCCGATTTTTTCATTTCATGAATAATTTCAATCATCCGATCAACATCATAAGATGTCATTCCTGCCGCTGGCTCATCAAGCAAGACCAGCCATGGATCACCCGCCGCGACAATACCCAGTTCAACTCGCTGTCGTTCACCATGTGCGAGGTGACCAACTTCGGCCTTTGCAATATCCTCAAGCGATAGCCTCTCAATGACCTCGGTCGTTTTTTCGTTTGCAACTTTCGTTGAGAAAAACCTGCGCGCAGCAAGCCAGATATTCTCATGGACGGAGACACCATCTAATACGCTCGGCACCTGAGTTTTTATTCCCACACCGTGAGAGGCAATAGAATGAGTATCCCAATCGGTAGTCTCTTCATTTCTCATCATAACCGTGCCAAGTGTTGGCCGGAGGAGGCCTGTCAGGCATTTGAAGAAAGTACTCTTTCCAGCGCCATTCGGACCGATCAAACACCGAAGTTCTTGTGATTTCAGTTGAAAATTTACGTCGTCACAGGCAATAACGCCACCGAACTGCATTGTAAGCCCGATTGTTTCCAATACAGTTTCAGTCATTTGACGAAGCCCCTGCTTTATTGGGATAGGGCTGCACACGGCCTCTAAATTTATTTGCAACCAACAGCCAGATACTCTCTATTGCGGGTACGAGGCCTTTTGGCAGGAACAAAACGAAAAGTACCAGTATCAAGCCCATTATGATGGCGTTATCAATGAACATTTGCTGGCCCAGCAGAAACTTCAAGTAAGCAAGGCCGGCCGCGCCGAGAAGAGGCCCAAGACGTGTTCCCAAACCGCCGACAATACACCAGATAATGATCTCGGCTGTTTGACCGAGGCTAAATAGACTCGGTGTCACAATCTCCGCCCAGTTGGCAAAGAGTGCACCCGATAATCCAGCGATGGCGCCACCAGCCGCAAAAAGAATGGTTTTACGAACCCGGACATCGTAACCCATAAGGGAAGCTCGCTGTTCATTTTCACGGATAGCGACAGCCACACGCCCAAACGGGCTTGCCAGCAACCAATTTACAAGCCAATAGGTGATGACAAGTAAAACGAAGGTTACGTAGTACAATTTATCCCCAAAGAGATACTCGTCAGGAAGGCCCGGTACGTTCAGTGTTTGATATCCAGGTATCCCATTAAACCCGCCCAGCCGCGCATCGCCGATGACGTACTCAGGACCGGCCGTAGAATTCATAAATTTGAAAAATATCAAAGTGACAACAAGTGTGATGATCCCAAGATACACATCCCCCAAACGCCCATAGAACATCATGGCCCCGAGGATCGCTGCAAACAGAGCAGGCAACAAAATTGCGGTCAACATCGGCAAAGTACTCTCGCCAAAATTTATCGCTGAAACGGCATATGTATAGGCCCCCAGTCCGAAAAAGGCTGCCTGTCCAAAGCACAAAATACCACCGAAGCCCCAAATTAGACCGAGGCTCATTCCCAGCATTCCATATATGAGGAGCAGCGTTAGCGTGAAGGTGCTAATGACCAACGGCAAGAGCGCCATAACTGCCCCTGCCACAACAATCGAGAGGATAAATCTACGGATCGTAATCTCTCTCATTACAACTTCCCTCGAAAAAACCTGCCTGTGACACCCTGAGGGAGTAGTCTTAACAAGACAACGGCGGCGACAAGAAGCGCCACATCGCCAAAAACCGGGGAGATTGAGAAGGTAAATGCCTGATTAACCAGACCAAAAATTGATCCGCTACTGACCAGTCCAGTGATAATCGATGGCCCGCCTGCAATGACAGTAATAAATGCCTTGGCGATGTATGCACCGCCGGATGATGGAACTAGCCCTACTAAGGGGGCTAGCACGGCTCCGGCAAGCCCTGACAAAGCGGAACCAACGAAGAATGTTGCCATATAAATTTTGTCCGGGCTATATCCCAATGCGGACGCCATCTCCGGGCTTTGCATGGTCCCCCTTGCAATCAGACCAATGCGTGTGCTTTTCAAAACCACATAAATGAGCGCGACGAGAAGCAATGCAACTACGACAATAAAGAAATTATAGCCGTTTACCTGATAGTCGCCGAGTGTTATGCCGGGTATCGGCGTGGAAATGCCCGTCGTTGTATTCCCGAAAATCATTGTGACGATGCCAACGAACAAAAGGCTCAATCCCCATGTCGCCAGCATGGTATCTACCAGTCGCCCATATAAATGCCGTATGACCAGCCGTTCGACAATCAGGCCAATTATGCCGACAATTAACGGAGCGATAACAAGCATAGCAATATAAATATTAACGCCCCAATTCACGGCCGTAATTGTTGCATAGCCTCCCATCATCATAAATTCGCCATGAGCCAGATTGATGACCTTCATCATCCCAAATACTATGGCCAGACCGGCGCTTATGAGGATAAGACTGGCAATGGTGTAAATTGTCTCGACGGCTATAACTGCGGCAAGATCCATAGACTAATCCTTTAACGTTACAAAGTTCCCGCCTTTCCAGCGTGACGTTAGAAGAGCGGGAGATTGTGAGGGAAATGCACTACATTAACGAGGAAGGCACCCTCAGAATTTCAATTCATATTGCTTGTTATCGTTTGGATTCGCTTCAAGATCACAGACAGCCTGTGTATCAATTGGCTGGCGCTGTCGAGAGGTTTCGAGCACTTTCATTTTTTGCCCGTCCAGCTTCATGATATGGACATCCAGAACAGCGTGATGCGTCTTAGGGTCAATCGTTATCTGGCCTCCGGGGCCGTCAATTGACAATCCTGCTTCAAGGGCGGCGATTACTTTGTCTCTATCCGTTGATCCTGCCCTGCGGACAGCTTCCGCCCAGGCCAGCACACCTTGGTAATTTGACACGGCTATTTCATGGATCCCATTCGCATCGCCGTAGGCCTCAGCCCATTTCTTCTTGAATGCAGCATTATCCGGCGTTTCCAGCTCCTGAGAGTAGTTATACGCTACCATAATCCCATCACCTTCCTCGGCGGTCAGGACTTTATGCTCGTTCCCTGCACCCAAGGTGGTTGACGCCATGGGAATTTTTTTATTCATGCCCGCTGCCGCCCATTGCCGGAAGAAAGACATATGTGCTCCGCCGACAAGAGACGCGACGATAAGGTCCGGCTTGGCAGCCTGAATTTTGGCGATGGTTGATCCGAAATCAGAAACATCGAGAGGGAAAAAGTCGACTGCGACTGTTTCACCGCCGTTCTCGGCCACGTATTTTTGGATCCATTCCGCTGTGATCTGCCCATAATTGTAATCCGCGGCAAGAACATAAACCTTCTTGCCGGAATTCTTCATGGCGTAAGGAACAAGAACCTCTACTTGCTGCGCTGGTGTCACGCCGGTGATGAAGATGTTTCGATCGCACACGCCGCCTTCGTACAGGACATTATAGAAATATAGCGTTTTGGTTTTTCTCATTGTTTGGCGGATGGCCTCACGGGAAGCGGATAAAATACCGCCATGCACGACGTCAACCTCGTCCTGCTGTGTGAGTTGCCGTCCGTACTGCGTATAGAGTGCCATGTCAGACTGTGTGTCATAGGCTGTAATATCTATTTGCGAACCGTTTAGTCCGCCGTTTGCATTTATTTCGGCAATAGCCAGCCGCATGGCCATATCCATAGGCTTTCCATACGCATCAAAAATACCGGATGTATCCAGTATTGAGCCGAACTTAATGGTCTCTACAGCCTGCAATGAAAATGGGAGCATGCTTGCACCGGCCAATGCGGCTGATGCGGATAAGAAATTTCTTCTGGTAACGGTCATATGAGCCTCCAAGCTGATTACCTGATCATCTATCTGTTAGACTTAAAGTCGATTTGAGTAATCTGCGGCTCACCCCAAAAGCACGGCGTGCCTATGAAGCCTGTCAATTCAGGCATCCAATAATAGCCACCGCATTCCCCATAATTTCTCATCTGTCATTTTTTTGATGATATGACTTAAGAGAGCAAAAACCGCTATTCCGGTAGGTGTTCTATTAATTATTGCAACCTATCTATTCAAATCTCCCCTTACCGGCCGCCACTTTCTAAGTGCCCGTCGATACCAAGAGGTCTACAATATTTAGCTTTCCATTTCAAGTATTTTATTTTCCATTTCAAATAAAATACTTGCGTGACATGACAATGACGAGCTGCGCTAATCACCGCCAGTCAGAATTATTGATTTCAGCATGAAGTGGGGAACAGGTTCTGATGCGCGAATAGCAAACGTATCTAGAGTTTTTCGAGAATAGAAAACTTAAATCCGTCCGCACGGGCGAGGTAAATAGGAAGATTTTTGGACTTGTTGTTAAAGTAAGTCGCATCCCTAGCAGACCGGTAGTTAATGGCGGAAATTGTATTTTTCGGCGAGGTAGATGGATTGAAGAGGCGTTTTTTCATCAATTCGGCGAGAAATTGAACTCCTTCATATGAAGATTGCCCGAGTGCGTTAAGAGCTGGCGCCCGATCGCCGTGCTGACCATAATATTTTTCCTTGAAATAGATGTTCGACGGCGTATTCAAGGTGGAAAAGTACGAAGAAGACGAATATAACCTTTTGGAATTTTTCTCTCCAATAGCCAATAGACCATTTTCTTCAATGGCGCATGAAAGCCTGATAATTTGCTTATCCAAGGCAA
This sequence comes from Sneathiella sp., assembly GCF_036960985.1. NCBI lineage: Bacteria > Pseudomonadati > Pseudomonadota > Alphaproteobacteria > Sneathiellales > Sneathiellaceae > Sneathiella > Sneathiella sp. The sequence goes on from NZ_JBALWD010000014.1 coordinate 70,646, forward strand.
GAGACCCAAAAGCTCGGTTGAAATCAACAGCGTCCTGACCAATGAACGACAAAAGAATAGCCTCGGCGCCGCTGGCCTCAAGATCGTCAATCAGCCGTTCCGTCCGATCCACGCCAAAAGGCACATATTGTTCATATATCACCTTTCCGCCTAGGGATTGAATACATTGTTTCGCAAAATAATTGGACGCTCTAGGCCACACATAGTCATTACCGATAAGGGCCCAATTTTTGATCTTGTGCAGTGAGGCAATACTCCGGATTGCCGGAACCAGCTGATCATCCGGTGTTTCGCCAATCGCATATACCCCGGGACTCTCCTCACCGCCTTCATATAGCGGTGTATAAACATAAGGGACACGTCCGCGGACGACCTTGGCGAGCTGCTGTCGCACAGCACTGATATGCATTCCGACAATGGCATCAATCTCGCCAAACTCAATCATTTCGTGAATGGTTTGGTAAAGATCGCCATCTGCCTCAAAGGCCGCATCTACCAGGACCAGCTCAACCTGTTGTCCCAGTATGCCGTTTTCCAGGTTCAGCTCCGCAATTGCCACTTGCGCGCTGGCGATACAAGAAGGCCCCCACAGCCCCGCCGCGCCACACATCGGCACAAGCAATCCTATCCTGAAACATTCCTCTGTTGACGAAATGTGCCTTTTTCCCGAAGTGAGTGTATTAGCGCCAAACGCAGGCAATCCTGCATAAAAACGACGGCTTAATTCCATGGTCGCCATACACTTTAACTCTTTCCGTTTTGGAAATTCGTTAATAAAAAAATTAATTTTCCAAATTAAGTATACATGGGATTGGGAATAATGTAAATCTGGCGTGAAATCAGTAGAAGGCGCACACTGAAAATGAGTATTACTAAAGAAAAAATCTCTGAAAATTTGGCCTATGTGCTTGCTCAGGCGCATCGGGAAGTACATCTAAAGTTCGAGCAACGATTGCGCCTGGAAGGCGTTCAGGTTGAGCACTGGCGAATTTTGGATGTTCTCAGTGATGAAAAAGGCCGATCTATGGGCGACCTTGCCGGAATAGTGCTCATGAACCATCCCGCCTTAACAAAAATGCTCGATAGAATGGTTGCAAACGGCCTGATCCTTCGCTCGTTGGATCAAAATGATCAACGAAAAGTCCTTGTATTTATTACAAATTCAGGGCTAGAGCTGCATCAGAGGTTAAATGCCCATGCCGTCGAATTTCATAGCCAGTTTAATTCGAATATAGGACCTGATAAGGTTGAGCGTTTAAAAAGACTGTTGAATGAAATTATTGACGAAGCGCCCCACCTAAATTGAGGTACTACTTGGCTAACAAGCTTTTGAATATCCTTACGGTTCACATTAAGTTGACCGGCAGTTAACGTAACCCTAGTTTTCGGATAAGGCGTTCTCGTTTATCGAGCCACCAGCCGAATTCACTGTGCCACATAGAATACCCTTCGTCCGCGCCAAGTTCCGCTGCTGCATGTAAAGGCCAGTTTGGATCATCAAGAAGCTCCCGCGCCATGGCGATCATATCGGCGTTCCCATTTCCAATAATGACTTGGCATGCCTTGGCATCCCAAAGACAGCCAACGGCCATTGTCGCAATACCGGCCTCCTGGCGAATACGATCGGCAAATGGCACTTGAAATCCTTGGGCGATTTTCATCCGCCGCGGACGTTTCCGCCCTCCAATGCCACCGGTGGAACAATCAATCATATCGACACCTTCGCCAGCAAGTGCCCGGGCAATATCGATAACATCCTCGACTTCAAGCCCGCCCTCTAACCAATCAGTCGCAGACAGGCGAAAGGTTAGTGGATATTCTTCAGGCCATTCTGACCGTACTGCTCGTGCAACCTCTATTGCAAAACGACAGCGTCGTTGCGCATCCCCACCCCATTTATCCGTTCTTTTGTTAGTAATAGGCGATAGAAACTGGTGCACCAGGAAACCGTGCGCGGCATATATTTCGATGACTCTAAAGCCGGCTTCTGTTGATCGTCTGGCGGCTGACTTAAACGCCTGAAGGGTTTTTTCGATCTGCGTCTCTGACATCTCCATGGGTGTCTGCCAGCCCTCTGCATACGGGATTGCCGAGGGTGCCATAGCTTCCCAGGGAGCTTCTTTTCGATTCTCAATATCCTGTTCGTCTACGGGCGTTTCACCGTGCCAAGGTCGCCGTTCCGAAGCCTTGCGACCAGCATGACCGAGCTGAATACCTGCAACGGAGCCTTCTTTTGAAATAAATTTAGTCACCGGCAACAACAGTTCGATCTGCCCATCTTCCCAAAGCCCCAGATCACCGTGTGTTCTACGGCCATCAGCTTCTACTGCCGTCGCCTCAGCAAATATCAGTCCTGCACCGCCTAGAGCAAAACGTCCCAGATGCACAAGATGCCAGTCATTGGCATACCCTCCCTTAGCCCGATATTGGCTCATGGGAGAAACGGCAATACGGTTTTTAAAGGAGACGCCACGTATTTGTATCGGATCAAACAAGCCGGTCATAGGTATTTAGGTCCATCAAGCTATTGTCGTGAAATCAAAATTTTTGACAAAAATGCCGAGGGCGTGGATTACTGTTTAATCCATGCCCTCGGCACTCGAAACTTAGGCGCAACCGCAAAGCACACATATGTGCATCGCTTTGCCGTGCCTGTCTAGAGGAAATTCGACGCTTTAAACAAGCGCTCCAAATAATATTCCTTCGAGATTTTCAAGTGTCAAGAATGCCCCTATGCCGGCAACTACAGCGCCAGCAATTCGGGCTTCAACAGCCTGCGCGGCGGTCGCCTTCCAGATCTTAACAACTATGTAACCAGATGCCAGTGCGATGCCGTATTGCAAAACACCGAGGCCAATCAGATAGCCAATGAGAACTGGCGCACCAACACTGGCCTCCTGCGCAGCAATTGAATCGCCAAAAGCGGAACCATGGAACAAACCGAAGATCGCAAATAGTGCGATGGCGGGCGTAATGCTAAGGGCTCGGCCCGACAGTACAATATAGCCGATTGTGAGGAGAGAAAGTCCGATAATGACTTCCTTGAAAGGAAGACCGATCCCAAAGCTCATCATCAAACAGCCAACTAGCATTGCGCCGATATAAGCCGCAGGTGCCAATCGGGCATATCCAGTGTACAGGGCTGCGACACCGATCGCGATGACAAAAAACAGATGATCAAAGCCGAGAAGCGGATGCCCAATGCCGGATAAAAGCCCTTGAGCGAAGGTTTCCATTGGTTGCCCCCCTAAAGGGTGATGTGCCAAAACCGGCGTCGCGCTAATGAGTACGCCGAGTGCGGCAAGAAAATACTTTTTCATGTTATATCCTTTTTTTTCTAACAAATATGACTGCAATCGCTTAGCCTGCCCCTTTAACAAGAACTGGCGCTTCCCCGAAGCCACGATGTTCATCCGCTGCCCGCCAATCTTCTTTAACAGTGGCAAGAACCTCGGCACTTGCCACCTGCTTCTCGCTAACCAACTTTTCCAGCGCATTCAGCCAATGCTTGTAATAAGTATCCCCCAGATCAGGGTCGCCACCCGCCTGTGCCACTTTTATTTCGTTGGACAAGATTTCACACCATTCCGACCAATCGAACACACCATGGTTATGAAGATCAAGGGTCATGGCAAAGGCTTTCGCCTCCCAAGGAGCCGCGAATACGGGCCCACCTTCGTCATGGGGAAGATGCGGCGTTCTTTTTAAGTCAGAGCCTTTGATATAGTCGTTCATTATGTTGCCCGCATATAGTTGTCAAACATATCGATATACAGGAACATATTGCCACTGTGATCTTCACCCCAGAGTTCCTTGAAAGAAAATTTGACGGAATAAACATGTTGCGGTGTTTCACCCCGGCCATGGGCACTGGTATCCGGAAAGGCAAAGACACCATGGTCCCTGTCCACAGTTCCTTTCTTGCCCCGAACATATCGTGGTAACCGCGTATGATGTACCGGGTTGATATTCTTGATCTCCACGGCATCACCCGTCGTAAATTTAGGAGCTATTTCCTCGTCAATACGTGCAGAAGCTCCAGTACTTAGTAAGCCCGGAACGATATCTGTTGTAAGTAATGGCATTAGGTCTCCTCCATCGCAATATGTTTTTTGCGTTCATCAAGTTCTTCTTGAGTTACAACGCCTTTTTCTGTCAACAAGGTTTCCAGTGATGACAACCAGTGCTCATAATAGCTAGATTCCAGGTAATGCGCCGGGTCCATTCGTTCGATCGCGTGGCGAAATTCGTCAACGTTATAATGGCCGCCAGCAAAGCAGGATACGAACATTCCCATCATCCGTTTTTCCCACTCATCATGAAAAACCGGTTCGTTCTGCTCGGCGATAACCGGGCCCAATCCGTCCATCCCACCAAGATCATGTATTCCGTTCATTGTTTCTTCTCCCGTTAATAAGGTTGGATTCAGGCAGACGCAGCAAGGCCGGTTCCAATCATGGAATCACGTGTGACAAGGTCCACAAGGTCTTCTTCGCTCATACCATCAGAACCCGCTGGGCGCTTTGGAAGAACCAGATACCGAAGCTCCGCATTACTGTCCCATACACGAATTTCAGTACTTTCCGGAATTGATACGCCAAAATCATCCAAAACACCTCGGGGATCTTTGACAACTTTGGCCCTATACGGTGCCGCTTTGTACCACACCGGAGGCAGGCCAAGCGTAGGCCACGGATAACAGGAGCATAACGTACAAACGACCATATTGTGGATATTGTCCGTGTTCTCGACTACGAGCATATCCTCTCCTTGAACGCCAGAATATCCCAGTTCCTTGATGGCATCGGTTGCATTTTCCAGCAACCGTTTCTTAAACTCCGGGTCTGTCCAGGCCTTTGCGACGACTTTCGCGCCATTTCGGGGGCCGATCTTTGTCTCATATGTTTCAACGATGAGGTCAACAGCCTCTGAGTCAATTAATTTTTTTTCCGTTAGCACTGATTCCAGCGCCTTGACGCGCAGCTCAACGTCCGAAAGGGGCTTGTTATGCGGATGATCATGGTCGTGGGCCATTTGTTTCTCCTGTAAAGTTAAATTGTTTTCCAGTCGACTGACGATGCAAAAGCATCCGCAGCCTGATAAATTGCTTTTTCACCATATTGCTTCCCAATTAACATCGCGCTCACAGGCAAGCCGTCTCTCATGCCGCACGGAATAGCCATTGCGGGATGCCCAGTTACATTAAAAGGTGCGGTGTTCGGCACCATCTCAAAAGCACGCTGCAGGTAAAGTGCAAGCGGTGCATCCGCCTCAGGCAGCGGCGTTGCTTTCATTGGAGTTGTCGGCATTAAAAGCAAATCGTACTCGTTCAATGCATCATCATATGCCGCCGTAAGGCGGCGCGCGATGTTCATTGCCTTCGAGTAATAATGCCCCCGATAATGACGGATAAAATACTCGCCGACAAACATGCTAATTTTCAGGGAATCCGAAAGCTCATCGGCGCGATCACGCCAATTGGCATGCGCATTCAGAAGGCTTGTGTTGTGCAAGCCCTTCCAATTCATTCCCATGCCATTGCCATGCATCATCTGCCACTGTAGCCCTTCAAGCGTAATGGGTGTCCAGATTGCGGCACCGGCCAGATGCATAGGAATAGAGACATCGCTAACTGTCGCTCCCAGCTTCGCAAAACGGTCGGCTGCGTCCCTCACACTATCATCAACGTCACTTTCACTGCTTTCAAACCCAAAGCCTTCGCTGACAACGCCGATTTTTAAGCCTTTAACATCCTTACCAAGAGCCTCAGTATAGTCTTCCGATTTGGCGTTATATTGCCGTGGATCCAGGCCGTCTTCACCTGCTATAACTTCCAACATTAATGCATTATCCGCAACTGTTCCCGTAATTGGTCCGAGATGATCAATGGTGGCCTCAATCGGCATCGCACCAGTATAAGGAACCAGACCATGGGTTGGTTTCATTCCATATGTGCCACTAAATGATGACGGTAACCGGACAGAGCCGCCCTGATCACCACCAATGGCCATATCAACTTCGCCCAGCGACGTCAGGACTGCGCTGCCTGATGATGAGCCGCCAGCTGAATATCCCATTTTATGTGGGTTATGAACAGCTCCCGTCGCATTCGTATGACTTCCGCCTGATAAACAGAAGAATTCACAATGCGCCTTACCTTTTATGACCGCACCCTCGTCTAACAATCTAGTGACAACCGTTGCATCAAGATCGGGTACATACCCCTCAAGCGTCGAGGCACCATTCATCATAGGAACGCCGGCAACACAGACGTTGTCCTTCACGGCAACCGTCTTTCCTAGGAGTTTTCCCTTCCCGCTTCCTTTAATTTCCGATTTTACGTACCACGCGTTATGTGGGTTTTCTTCAGGAGTTGGACGGTAACCAGGCGTTCTTGGATACTTGACTAAGGGTTTTTCATCCGGCAAGGACTCAATTAAATCATAGGCCGGAAAATTTCCCTCCATAGCAGTGAGAAACTCAGCTACGCGTTCTGAGCTCATGGACATACCAAGATCAGCAACTATCTCTTCCAATTGTACCTGCGTTGGGCGTTTTACGGTCATAGTTTAAATCACACTCCATTTTTTAGTTAGTTAAATCCAGTCATACCCTCGCAAGACGCATCCTAAATAGGCTTTTGCAGCGTTCCATAGAACAATCGCATTGTTTTGAGCGCGACATTCGCTTTCTATTTACTGTGGAAATCGGTACGTTCGTGAATCGGAGATTAATAGAATATATTTTCCATTTCAAGTAAAATATATTCTGCCGGCCTTTTTACTTGAAGTGTTGTCACATTAACTTCCTGGGCATTGTCAGCGGAAAACGGCTTGAGCGAGGCATTGCTCACATTAACTTCTTAGCAACGAAATAATAATTGTATTAGTTTTCATTGATGCTAAATTCCTCCTATTCCCGGGACCGATTTCCACCTCATATCATTCAGCATGCAGTCTGGTTGTACGCTCGTTTCACGTTGAGTTATCGGGATGTAGAAGATCTGTTGGCCGAACGAGGACTGGATATCTCTTACGAAACGGTGTTGTCACATTAACTTTTTAAACGCAAAATATCGGTGTTCATCAAAAGGTGGGTTGTTATATTTCAAAGACTTAGGAGGTTCTCAATTCCTCCAATAAAACTAAATTGGGCGAGTATCGAGTTAATGTGACAACACCCCGTGGAAACCCTTTCGCAAGACATCCAATATCGGTCGTCGTACCTCCAACATCACAAACAATTGCGTCTTCAAGGTTTGTCAGGAATGCCGCGCAGAAGCATTTGGCGTTTGGAAAAATGCAAGCATCGTTGCTTAAATAATTCCACTTAGGATTCTATGAGCTTTTAGCAAGTTAATATGACAACACCTCATTAAGTCCCGAGCTCAATTCTGGGTGGCGGCACCACGTATTAGTTTTCAAATTTATGACGGCTTTCAAAAAGATCATGTGCAATGTCACTTCCATAACAGACAAGGACAGCTCCTGAGGACAAATTGGCGTTCTCGTCAATAACATCACCATAAAACTCTTCTTTGGTGCGAACGGATAGCAGCGTGAGAGGCAATGTATCGAGTTGCAAATCTTTCACGTTAGTATTTTCAGGACTGGTGAACAGATGTTCAGCTATGCTGAAACCGTCTTCTAATTGCAGCAATCTGTGAAATTTGCGTGTCCCAAGCGATGTCACCTTTCGAAGGATGATACCGATCATTCCGCACATTACTCGATCAATATACTTGTTGGTGGCGACCAAGAAAATGATCCCGATCGCAATCAGGATACTGACCGTCTGGAAAGCAAGAGCGCCGGTTTCATTTTCTGTTCCAATAAAGGTAACAATAAAAGTCGAGGCGACAGACACCAATCCCAATTGCCCGAATATCATCAATGAAACCAAAATACGTCGGCGTAGCGGATAGTTGACAATCATCTCGGATTCTTGGGTCGTGAAACCGGTCCCCGTAAGGGCAGAGATACATTGAAGGCGGGCGACATTATCCGGCAACCCTGTGAGCCGCATAGCGACGGAAGCGATACGAACCACAAGAACAGAAACGGCGAGTAAAAAGACAATTGTCAGTGCTGCGGCCATCCGAAATTATACTCCTAGTTTTTCAAGACCGATCGTAAATGAGGCGTCAACAAACGAAGGAAGTTGCTGCGATATATCAGTTAAGGAAAGTACTTCGTCACCAGTAGCGATAGCGCCTACAAATCCTTCTGTATGCCAATGCCCTGGTTCTGGTGCCGTTGGCAAATCATCTGCATCTAAATGTGGCCAAGGATTTATGTAAAAATAAGGCTGATCATAACCATCATCGCCCGGCGACATGCCAACGCCGATACCTTTCGCCGTCTCAAAGTCTCCGTCTTCGAGCCCGACATACGTCGCGATATCAAAATGATGTGGCCAGCATCTTACTGGGCTGGGGCCGGGCGAAAGCCCCTCATTCGCTTTCGCAAAGCCCGATAGCACATGATGGGCTATATCGAACCAGTCGGCAAGAACCGAAAGGGCCAAGCTTTCACTGTCCAAGTTGAAAGTATCTATTTTTTCTACAGCTGCGGGAAGTTTATACGGCAACTTGATAGCCGAGGCGGCTTTCAAGTCGTGCTTCTCCAGAGTTTCATCAAGCCATGCCATGGCTTTGACTTCCGACATATCCGCCAGATCCAATTCTGCAATCACAAGGACCTTCTTCCGGATTAAGAGTTTCAACGGCGAGAGAGATACGCCGACAGATAATTCATCGCCGCCAACAAGAAGTGGCTGTGAAAAAAATGCCCGATTTGAAGAATTCCACCCCAAATTTGAATGACTATCGTCAGCGGCGACCGGTAAGTTAGCGCGCGCGGCTTTGGTTGCAAACTGCACCGCTTTATGTGCGATGTTCCGTGCGGATACCAAATCCCCTGGTAAAATTTTTCGTAGCACAATTTCTTGTTCCATTTTGAATCCTTCGATTACATGGGCAAAATTCAATTTTAAACGAGTTCCGCGTCAGTAATGATTTCCACAAGCGCCGGACCCGCGTATCCTAATGCTTCCGAAATAGCCTGTTCTAGCTGTTCCGCTTTCGTGACTTTGACACCTTTTCCCCCACATAACTTGGCGAAAGCTGAAAAGGAGGGATTATGCAACGAGGTTTCCCAGACCGGCCACTCTCCCGAGCGTTGTTCTTTGGATATCTTTCCAAGCTCAGAGTTGTTCAATAGTATATGGGTGATATCCATCCCATATTTAACGGCGGTGGTGAAGTCCATTGGATATTGACCAAAGCCGCCATCCCCTGAAATTGAAATGATTTTACGACCCGCAAATTCTTCAAAATCCTGTGTAGCCGACCACGCACCCATAGCCGCCGGAAAGCCAAACCCGATAGATCCCAAATAGCCGGACATCAAAACACGCTGACCTTTGGTCTCAAAATACCGCCCGAAAGAATAAGTATTATTCCCGACGTCCACAGCTATTATTGCGTCATCCGGGCAAAGTTTAGACAGGACATCGAACACGGCGGCAGAATGAACGCCTTGACCTCGTTCTTCCAAAAGACGGGTTTTTTTCTCCTCGCGCCAGATATCCCATCTTTTCTCAACTTCAGAAATTTGATCAGGTACAGATGCCGATCGGGAAATCTTCGGTGCAATAGCTTTACAAAAAGCACCAATTTCACCCCATATAGGAAGCTCTACCGGATGAAATTTTCCAAGCTGCATCCGATCAAAATCGACTTGTATTATCGGTTTCGAACGCTCAATCCCAGTATGGTTTGAAAAGGATGAGCCCAGACTGATTATTAAGTCTGATTCGTTCATGAACCAGCTCGCAATCGGCGTCCCGGAACGGCCGAGAACGCCTGCCGCATTAGGGTGACCATCCGGAATCAATCCTTTTCCCTTAAAGGTCGTCAATATCGGAGCACCGAGTTTTTCGGCAAGACTTATGATTTCTTCGCGAGCTTGAACCCCACCGTGACCAAGGATTACAATCGGACGTTTGGCTTTGTTAATTAGGTTCAACGCTTGATCAAGGTCGCCCTGATCCGGAACGACGATTGACCCACTAATACGGCCAGTCGGACCTGCTGCCTTAGCATCACTTGGAACTGTCTGAACATCGTCCGGGAAGATAAGATGCGCAACGTCCCGTTCCACTATTGCAGCCTTACAGGCCAGAGACATCAGTTCAGCATGATTGGAGCTTGAGAGTACCGGTTGCGAAAATTTTGAAACTGCACTGAAGGCTGATTTTAGATCGATGTCCTGAAAGGCGCCTGGCCCAAAAACCTGTGTTTGAACTTGCCCTGTCAAAGCAAGTATTGGCGCTCGATCGACTTTCGCATCCCACAAGCCGGTCAGCAAATTTGTCGCGCCAGGTCCAGCAATTGTCAGGCAAGCAGCAGGTCGGTTGGTCAGCTTCCCGTAGGCTGATGCAGCAAAAGCCGCCGCACCTTCATGACGGACACCCACATAACTTAAAGCGCCCTCAACAACCTGCAATCGGATGGCATCCGAGAGGCCAAGATTGGAATGGCCGACTATGCCAAAAACGCGTTTTACACCCCAATTTACCATTGTTTTTGTCATCACATCGGTGACGGTAGAAACATGATCCGGCTCGGCCTCCAACCCAATAAAGATTTTCTCACCGCGTATGTCGACTGGGTAGGTTTTCTGCCCTGAATCTTCGTGTCCGCCCGGAGGCGCACCCGTAATAGGATCAAAATCCCACCCATGCCAAGGACATCTGATCCAGCATTCACCATCAACACCTGTTTCAATAGATCCCTCGCCAAGTGGGCCACCTTGATGCGGACAATGGTTATCCATCGCTGCCCATCTGCCGTCAAAATGTGATAGACAAATTGATGTCGTACCCGCTGTTACAGTTTTCACGCGTCCTTCTGGCAGATCATCCATTCGACCAACTGACACCCAATCAAGGTTCTCTTCGTTCATATTCCAATCCTTCAATTGCTCAGTACTTTTAATATTTTTGGCCGTCGCTTAGGACATGCCGCCGAAACCAATACCGGAAAGATCTGCCATATCCTTCTTCCAGCATGTTAGATCATCAATTGAGAACTCCGAGAGATGGTCATGACCACAAGCACGCGCCATCACCTGCATTAACCCAACAGACGCTTCGAAAAAATTTGTGAGTTGCTGGGCAGATTTTTCAACCACAAGACGGTTCATGAGGTGCGGCTTTTGCGTCGCTATTCCAACAGGACAGTTGTTTGAATGGCACGCGCGCATAGCAATACAGCCGATCGCCTGCATTGCAGCATTTGAAACAGCTATTGCATCAGCACCCAAGGCCAGCGCTTTAATAAAATCTGCCGGCTTGCGGAGACCACCCGTTATAACCAAGGTTACATCCGAACGCCCCAAGCTATCCAAATGCCGCCGAGCGCGGGCAAGCGCGGGAATTGTCGGCACAGAAATGTTATCTCTGAATATGATTGGTGCCGCCCCGGTGCCGCCGCCTCGGCCGTCCAAGATAATATAGTCCACACCGACGTCCAATGCGGCATCAATATCCTTTTCAATATGTTGAGCCGATAGTTTATATCCAATCGGAATGCCGCCAGTCCGGTCACGCACCTGATCCGCAAAGTCCTTTATTTGACTTGTTTCCGTCCAATCTGGAAAGCGGGCCGGAGATATAGCTGGTTCTCCTTCTGCCAATCCTCGAACGTTGGCGATTTTTCCTTTGACCTTCGGACCAGGCAAATGGCCGCCGGTCCCTGTTTTTGCCCCTTGTCCACCTTTGAAATGAAAAGCCTGAACACTATTTAGTTTCTCCCAGTCAAAACCAAATCGGGCAGATGCTAGTTCGTAGAAGTACCGCGTATTTTCGGCTTGCTCCTCCGGAAGCATTCCACCTTCACCAGAGCAAATCCCAGTCCCTGCTCTTTCTGCTCCCAGCGCAAGCGCAACTTTGGCTGGCTCGGACAAAGCGCCAAAACTCATATCAGAAACAAACAATGGAATTTTAAGCCGAAGAGGCTTTTGAGCATTCGGCCCGATAACAACATCTGTACCAATGGGATGATCATCCAAATGGGGCACTTTATGCAACTGCGCCATCAGCAACTGTATGTCATCCCAATCAGGTAGCTGATTGCGCGGGACGCCCATGGCGTCTACTTGACCGTGATGTCCAGTTTTGGACAATCCGTCGCGTGCATACCCTTGGATCAAACCGTTATAAGGTTCTTCTTCTGTTCCGTGGCTGGTGTCTGCATAAAGGCCAAGGTAGGCCTCCCGGTTAAAAGGCTGCGGATTTGCAACAGACCATTCCTTGATCTCATCCTCATCAACAAATATTTTCCCATCTTCGATCCAGTTGGAAAATTTCGGCAACACTTCTTCATTGGCATATTCAGAAACCCCGGAATCCAATCTGTAATCCCAGTTATGAACACCGCATATCAGATTATTTCCCTGAACAAAACCGTCAGACATTAAAGCCCCACGATGTAGGCATCGGCCATAAAATACGGACACTTCGTCATCAAACCGTACAACAACCAGATCCACCTCTCCGACAATTGCGTATTCAGGTTCTCTGTCTTGCAAGGTATCGAGTTTTAGAATTGAGATCTTTTTCATAAGAAGTCCTGACCTATTGTCATTATTGTGTGAAAATTATTTCGTGATAAGAGGTTTAGCCGAGGTTTCAATGGGCTCTGTTTCAGCGCAAGGTCCTATCTTCTTTAGGTACGCGGCATAAAGTTTGGCGCCTGGTAGCGCAGTGAAACCATGAAGTAACGCGCTAATCCAAACGGTATTTATAGCGAGGCTGAGTATTGGTTCTGCGTATTCATGATCTATGGTCGGCACGACCAAAAGTGCGAACAAAGCTGTCGCCAAGCCGCGGGGGCCAAACCAGCCAAAGAAAATTCGGGTTATTGTGGACGCATCTGTCCCGATGAGTGACACCCAGATGGCCAAAGGCCTTATCACCAAAAGGCTAACCATGACGACGGCGAGTGTTTGCCAATTAAACAAGTGCAGTGCTTCCGGCATAAGTGCCAAACCGAGCAAAAAGAAGGCTCCCCAAGTAAGAAACTGCCCTTCACTTTCCATAAATTCATAGACAAATTTGCACTGACCTTTGACGACATTACCGAAAACCAATCCGCCAGCAAATGCAGCAATGAAGCCGTTGCCCCCGATCTGTGTAGCCCCTAGGTAAGCAGCACCAGCAAGGGCGATTGCGCCGATACCTTCGAAGGTGTCAGCCGTTAGCTTCTTCTTTTTTGCTATTAATAATGCCCTACCTCCGACATAGCCTACGATGATACCAATCACTGGGCCCAGTATGAGTTGCTTTGCACCGAACACCGCCCAATTCGTCTCATTTGGATCTATTGCCTCGGCAGTAAAACAGGCAAACAACAATATGGCCGGCAGGGCAAGTCCGTCGTTTAGCCCGCTTTCAACCGTCAGCGCTCTTCGAGATCGTTCCGGAACCATAGAATTTGTTACGACTACTTGTCCGAGGGCGGCGTCCGTCGGCGCCAATATTGCCGCAAGCAAAGCAATTGCAAAAATTGACCAGCCAGGCAACAACACCCAAAAAGCAACAACACCTAACGCGATCGCAAGCGGCAATCCAATAACAAGCATGCGCGTCGGCCAAACGTGTCGTTTCCGCAATGCCGAAAGATCGATTTGTGCCGCATCTAAAAAGAGAAGAACCACAAGTGCCACTTCAGCAACTAAATGCAAAATTTCTTCAGCCTCACCATGAGTAAATAAATCAGTCTTTGATAACAGCAATCCGAACGCAATGAACATCATCGGCGCAGTAATAACAGTCATCGTCAGTCGCTTGGCAATCATCGCGAATGCAGCTGTGAATACAGAGAGAATAAGTAAACCCATAGTCATCGAATTGTTGTATCCCTCAGTTATCGTTCCCTTAGTCAGATGCAAAAAATTATTATGGTTACAATAAAAACTGTGTTGCTATCCTACTATATTCCAACCAATGTTATAAATAACAATATCGAGATCAATGATTGACGGATGATACTGCGCCAATAGTCGCCCCACCGCAGGTAACTGAAAATGTTATCGCTTTGATAAAACAAGATGCAGCCGAGACAATACATTTTGTTAATGCAAATTTGGTGTTGTCACATTAACTTTATGGCAAGAGTTTCTGCGTTGGTTTAGTCTTCTTCGATGCAAAAGATCTCCTATTCCCGGCATCGGTTTCCACCTCATATCATCCAGCATGCCGTGTGGCTTTATGCCCAATTTACATTGAGCTATCGGGATATTGAAGATCTGTTGGCCGAACGAGGTCTAGATATTTCCTACGAATCCGTTCGAAGATGGTTTCTAAAGTTTGGTGAACCAATCGCCAGAAACCTGAGATCTTCTCGCCCTACTCCAAATGATATATGGCACCTGGACGAAATGGTCATCGTTATCCGAGGGGAACGGCATTTTCTGTGGCGTGCGGTTGATAGCGAAGGTGAAGTTCTAGATTTCCTTGTACAGCCGAGGCGAAACACCAAAGCTGCCTTGAAACTGATGCGTAAACTAC